>PMXH01000152.1 GCA_003165855.1 Acidobacteriaceae bacterium
GCCGCCGAGAGCACAGCGTAGAGCACGACGAAGACTGAAAAGGAGACCGCAATCCCGCGCACCGCGAACATTACTCGGTCTCCTTCTGGCCCGGTTCCTTCTGGCCAAGTTCGCGGCGCTTGCTTTCCACCAGTTCGCGCAAATCATCGAGCAACTGCGCGTCCCGCTCGCCTAGAATTTCCACCAGGAACGAAAGCGGCAAAGCCGAAGCCGGACTCGCATCCAGCAGTTGGCGAAAGGCATAGCCCGCAGCCTCCNNAACAGCCGGTCGAGCGTGGTCATCACCGTGGTGTAAGCCAAGTTCTGATAGCCATCTTCAACCAATTCACGGACAGTCGCGCTGCGCCTGGCCCACAGCGCCTCGAGCAAACGCTGCTCCAGCGGACCCAATTGCTGCGACGCGCTGCGAAATGGATGGAAAATCCGGTTCATTCGCTTTTCCGCTGAATTCCGCATTCTACCGTGAGTCGGAAGCCCACGCCAGGAGCCTTTCTCCCAGGGAAAAGGCGGCTTGCACGACGGATCGCGTCCCGTCGCAGTGGGGCAACTTGCGTTCCTAGGCGGCTCCGTTCCTGCGGTTCTCCGTCACATCTTCTATGCTCAGCAGGATGAAGGCACTTCCGGGTTGCAGTTCAACCCGGCGGGCGTTAAGCAGCATGTCTCGCGTCCCGAGGCCCGCAAAATTATGGCTCATCGCGAAATCGTCCACGCGGGAATTTCGCGGCACCACTTCCTCCAGCAGTTGCCGCAGCCTCGGGATATTCCACTGTCCGTTGCCCAGCTCAAAAATCAACCGCCCTTCGGTTTCCTCCGGCGATACCTCGAATGCGCGATAGAACGCGGGATTTGCGGCGGTAACCTGCAGGTGCGCGTCTAACACCACGATCGGTTCCCTGGCACTCTCCACAATCGTGTCCGCGTACTCGCGGGTCTGCTCTAACAGGCGTTTCAGGGCGTCAATGTCTTGCAAGCTGATCACCGCGCCTTCGACCTTATGATCCCAGGTTTTGTAGGGCCGCACATGCAGCACGTGCCACACGCCTTCTTTGGTGCGGACTTCGCGCTGATCCTCAGTTTCGCGCTCAATGACTTCGCGGACCATTGGCTCCATATCCTGCAGGTCCAGATTCGGGCGGATCTGGCCCAGGCGCCGGCCCACATCGCTGGGCAGCAGGTTCAGGATCTTCTGCGCCGGCGGGCTGAACCGGCGAATCCGCAGATCGTTGCTGACCATCACCACCGGAATGTCCACCTGGCCCAGCAGGTTGAGCAGATCGTTATTCGCCGAACTCAACTCCGCATTGCGGTTCTGCATCTCTTCGTTGAGCGTGGTAAGTTCCTCATTGGTCGATTGCAGCTCTTCCTTGGCGGTTTCCAGCTCTTCGTTGGTGCTCTGTAGCTCTTCGTTGGCCGACAAAACCTCTTCGTTGACCGATTTGAACTCTTCCATGGTGGTTTCATGGTCTTCGATCAGCGCCCCCAGTTGGCTCCGCAATTGTGCGATCTCGCGCTTCAAATGCTCGTTCTCCCGCGCCTTGGGGTGGTCCGCCTTATTCGCTTTACCGCCGTGGTCTTTGTTGGAGGATCGCGTGGGCGCGGGTATTTTATCCTGGAACACGACCACGTAATAGCGTTCCTGTGCGCCTTGCCCGCGCAGCGGCAGCACCTCCACGTTCACCTCCCGCGGTCCACCCTCCGATTGGATCTCTATGCCCTCTTTGCGCACGGGCGCATTAGTTTTCTTCACCGCACTCAAAGCCGCGCGCAGATCCACCAGCAGGCCTTCGCGCGCCATCTTGGACAGACTGAACGTGGGATGACCGGCGGCTGGTTCCAGATACGCGCCGGTCTTCCCCTGGAACTGCACAATCTCCATTTGATCGTTGACCACGATGCTGGCGGGAACAAACCGGTTGATGAGCAGTTGCTCCACTTCGTTGTCGACGGTAAATGGGGCTGGCAATTGTCTGCTCGTCCTTGCATCTTCGATTCGGCGGGGCGAATAGTCCGTGCTCGCGAAGTAGGTTGCCAAACGCGCCGCAGTCTTTCGCTTTTGGTAGATCTTCTCTTTCTTATCCACGAGGGTGAAGTGATCGCCGAATCCTCCCAAACTTTCCGCTTCTCCCAACACCAGGTAGCCGCTGGGTTTCAGCGAGTAGTGCAACGTGGGAATGACCCTTCTCTGCAGAACCGGGCCAAGGTAGATCAGCAGGTTGCGGCAGCTCACCAGATCCAGGTTCGAAAAGGGCGGATCTTTCACCAGATTCTGCTTGGCGAAAATGCACATGTCCCGCACCGATTTATTGACCTGATATCCGCCCTCCTGGCGCACAAAGAACCTCTTCAGGCGCTCCGCCGAAATCTCCGACACCGCCGCTTCCGGATAAAGTCCGGTCCGGGCGCGGTCGAGCGCCGTCTCGCTGATGTCGGTGGCAAAAATCTGGATGGCCATGGCAGCCTGCGAAATGTTACGAGTGTGGCCCCAAAGGTATTCCAGCAGGGTAATCGCGATTGAATAGGCCTCCTCGCCCGTGGAACAACCGGCAACCCAGACCCGCACCGGGTTATCCGGCTTGCGGCCATCGAACAATTTCGGATACACATACTTGCGCAGCCCCAGAAACGCTTCCGGTTCCCGGAAAAAACCAGTGACGTGGATCAGTAGGTCGCGGTAAAGTTCGTCGAGCTCCTCCGGCTTCCGTCCAATGAAACGGAGGTAGTCCTTTAGCTTTTCGATCTTGTGTACGACCATGCGGCGCCGGATACGCCGCTGCAGCGTGGTGTGCTTGTAGTTGGTGAAATCCACCCCGGTCGAATCCCGCAGCAGCCCGAAAAGCGCGTCCAGGTCCGCGCCCACCATCCCTTTCAATTCATCCTTCCCTTCCGTCAGGACCCGGGTCACATAGGGATGCTGGCTGATTCCGCCTAACTCCCGGGCAATCTCCTTCGGGGTCAGGATGAAGTCGATACAGCCAGCCTCGATGGCGTTGCGAGGCATGTCGCCGTACTTGGCCGACTCCTCATCCTGGGCAAAGGTAATTCCTCCGGCCCCCTTGATGGCCCGGCATCCCAGCGTGCCGTCCGAGGCCGTCCCCGATAAGACGACGCCGATCGCTCGTTGTCCCACCCTTTCCGCTAGGGATCGAAAAAAATTGTCGATCGGCATATGTTGCCCATGCACCAGAATCCGCGCCCCCAGCTGCAGCGCCCCGTCCTTGAGCAGCATGTTCGTGTTGGCTGGAATCACGTAGACGCGGTCCGGCTGCACAATCGTTCCATTGGCGACTTCCTCGACCGGCAGCTTCGTTTTCCGCGCCAGAATTTCTGGCAGCCCGCTCGCATGGTTGGGATCGAGGTGCTGCACCAGTACGAAGGCCATGCCCGTTTTTTCCGGCAGGTCATGCAACAGCTCAGAGAATGCTTCCAAACCGCCCGCCGACGCCCCAATACCAACGATGGGAAACGATCCCAGGGACTGTTTCGCGTCATTCTCTGCTTTGGTTTTGCGAATCGATCTGACTTGCTTGCGTGGAGAACTCTTCATGGAGACTCCCTCTTACACTGAAAACTTCCTAGGA
Source organism: Acidobacteriaceae bacterium (assembly GCA_003165855.1). Lineage (GTDB taxonomy): Bacteria > Acidobacteriota > Terriglobia > Terriglobales > Acidobacteriaceae > Sulfotelmatobacter. Next base: position 3,579 of record PMXH01000152.1, read on the forward strand.
GCCCGGAGCCGGTAACTGGAACCCGTGAATCTGCCAACCCCTGTCGAAGATGACAGGCCCTGCAAGGCGCCGATCGCGCCCTCGGCAAGATAGCGTGCGAATTGTAGAGCGGCATGGGTCGCAGGTCAACGAATACAAGCTGGGAGGAATGCTTCGCACTGCATCCGTTTCCCAAAACGGGACCGGCATCCTACGATTGGGCATCCCCAGAACCTGATGTCTCTCTGACCCTGCAGCTCTGAAAACGAAGCGCAGAGTGGCGCACTTCTTAAGTTAGTCCGGCGATTCGAGGACACTAATGCCTCCTCGCCGCCGCGCCGATATTGATAACGAGAACCAGTCGAAACAACGCCCGGTCAGAACAGACAAGTGAACAGGGGATGAACATGACTGCCACAATCAAGTCAGTGATAAAGATCGCGATAGCGCTTCTTATCTCTGCCACCGCAGGCCTTGCGCAGGCTCCTCCGGAACTCCAAGCCAAGCTCAATGCCAAGATCAAGCAACTGGAATCCTTCAGCACCGATCCTCAAGTGGTCAGCGCAGTAAAGACTTATAACTCAACTCCGCCATCGCCCGAAGTCAAAGCCATGACGAACGACAAATGGCACAGCCTCACGCTTTTCGATCCCTTCGTGCGGGCAATTGGCAAGAACGCACTCTCCGAATATCTGAAGACCAAACGCGACGATGTGATCATCAAAATTTTCGTTTCCGGAGCCGACGGGGGCAAGGTGGGATTCGACGCCAAGACCGAGCACTGGACCCACAAAGGTATGCCCAAACACGACGTGCCTATGAGTGGAAAGACCTGGATTGGGTCCGTGAAACTCGACGATTCCACCGGACTGCAAATGATCCAGGTGGGACTCCCAGTACTCGACGGCGGAAAGCCGATCGGATCGATTGTCTTCGGATTGCGGGCCGAGAAACTCCACTAGTCCATCACCGCTGTAGAGAGTAATGACCTCATGAACTTAAGCATCGCGAGAAAGATGACGCTGGCGCTAGCCGCCTCGGTTGCGATCACCGCCGGTGCCGTCCTGGGATTGTCCTACCTTCTCCACGTATCTGTGTCTCTGTCCAGCGACTTGGCGTCGACCGCGCGCTCCCAGAGTCAGGGTTCATTCGAACTGATGGACTTCGCCGTTCGGCTCCAGGGTGCCACACAAAAGATGGTTCAGGAAAGAGATCCCGACGCCATCGAGGCGCTGATGACCCAGAACCAGGCTCTGGTAAAGCAGGCCCAGGCCAAAATCCAGGCGGTTGCGGAAGGAGACGCCAGTATTACAGAGGCTTTCGACAAACTTACGCAGGCCGACGCCGAAGTAACCGACCTTCTCATGCACGCCCACAACGTCGAATCGCATCAGGCCATCATCGAAAAGGCCAACCCGGCGTTTGAAGAACTTCTGCGCGCAATTTCCCAATATCAGGATCGCTCAGGCCAAAAGCTGGACAACCAGGCCAAGAGCGCCAACGCGCGCACGCGCCACCTTCAATTCGTGGTCTATCTCCTGGTCGCATCGAGCATCTTGTTGATGTGCCTCGGCAGCCTGGCCCTGGTGCGAACCATCTCCCAGTCCCTCCGCCGGTTAACCGGCATGATTCGTGATATTGCCGAGGGCGAGGGGGATGTCACCAAGCGACTCGAGGTGTCCGGCAATTTTGTCGAGGATGAACTGGACCAAGTCAGCCGCTTCTTCAATTTATTCATGGACAAGCTGCAGGAAATCCTGCGCGGGGTCGTAAGCCATACCAATCGGCTGGCGGGCGCCAGTCAGCAGCTGCTTGATGCCAGCCAGCAGATTACAACCAACTCCGGAGAGACCGCGGTCCAGGCCAACGCCGCGTCCCGCGTTACCCAACAGGTCAGCCAGAATCTGCAGAGCCTTTCCGCCGGAGCGGGGGAGATGACTTCGACTATTCAGAGCATCGCCGCCAACGCCAATGAAGCCGCCAAAGTGGCCTCCACCGCCGTTACTACAGCGCAGGCCGCCAACACCACTGTGGCTAAGTTAGGCCAGTCCAGCGCGGAGATCGGCATCGTCATCAAAGTCATTACTTCCATCGCGCAGCAGACCAATTTACTGGCCTTGAACGCCACCATCGAAGCCGCCCGCGCCGGAGACGCCGGCAAAGGCTTTGCCGTGGTGGCCAATGAAGTGAAAGAACTCGCCAAACAGACGGCCAAAGCCACGGAAGACATCAGCCGCAAAATCACCACCATTCAGACCGACACCAAAGGCGCGGTAGAAGCGATTGGGACGATCAGCGGTGTCATCAACCAGATCAACGACATTTCGGCGACCATCGCAGCCGCGGTCGAAGAACAGAGCGCGACCACCCATGAGATGACGCGCAACACCAGCGAAGCGGCCACGGGAGCGGGCAACATCTCAGCCAATATCGGAGGCGTGGCGCAGGCTGCCGATGGCACGTCGGCGCACGCGCAGGACTCGCAAAAAGCCGCACAGGACCTGGCCGACATAGCGGCGCAGTTGAGCAGCCTCATGGGAAGATTCAAAATCGAGCGCCGGGACTCGCCACGGATCGACATTGCGCTGCCGGTTCGGCTTGCCGGGACCGACGCCAGCGGCCTCACTTTCGACCAGGAGGTCGTGACCATCAACATCAGCCGGCAGGGAGCCTCCTTGCAAGGTGTCCACGGAAAGCTTCAGGTGGGTGACAAAGTCACTCTCGCCCGCTTGGGCAAGCAGGAACCGTTTCGCGTCGAATGGATGGTGCCAAAGAAGACTGACTCCGCAAGCCAGGTAGGCGTGAGCGCAGTTGATTCGAATACTTCGTTCTGGGACGATGTACTCGAAGCGCAGCCGCAACTCGCCGGCGGGAGCACCGAGCGAAATTATTCTGAGAAGGCTCCCAAGCCGAAGGCAAGGGCGCACGGAGCGTAGGCGGTGATCGTCACGCGAACGCCGATCAAAGCAGACCCAAAGGACAGCCAAGAGAAAATTCTGGGGTGGGAAACGGGAATCGAACCCGCAACCGTCGGAGCCACAGTCCGGTGCTCTACCAGTTGAGCTATTCCCACCGTCTCGCTGATTATAGCAACTGCCGTTCGCTCATGTCAGAAACGCTGCTCCTGGGATCGCATTCGCGTCTCCCAATTCCGGACGAGCCTTCCAGCATGTTTCACCGAGCGCGCTCACGCCCGACCCTACTCCTCAGCTAAAAGACGGCACCACATGGCACTCAGCAGATGAGTCAGACTGGAAAAGGATAAATAGAACAAAGCAAACGATAAACTATCGAGGAGACCAGAGAGCAGGAAAGAAAAACGGGAATACAACGTCGGATGATCGGGCACTGCCGCGGGATTGGAAAAGTCTTCGCTCACAGCTCTTGGGAGAGTTTTGTTCGCCGCCGGAGAACTACCTACCCGCGCCCCACCCCAACGTATTCAAACCCCATGGCGCGCAGCCGTACAGAATCCAGCAAGTTCTTGGTATCTACGATGATCGGTCTCTTCAGCAGCTGCTTGATGCGGTCAAAATCCAGTGCGCGGAATTCCGGCCAGCCCGTGCCCACCACCAGCGCATCCATGCCTTCCGCAGCCGCGTAAGCCGACTCGCAATAGCGCACCGATCCGTTCAAGCGTGTCTTGGCATCGGTAAGCGCCACTGGGTCATAAGCTCGCACCCGCGCGCCTTTCGCGACCAGCGTCTCGGCCAACCGAATCGCGGAGGAACCCGCCACTGAATTCGTGTTCGGCTTGAATGCCAGACCAAGAATTCCCACATCTTTGTTTTCCACGGAATTCAAAGCCAGGGCAATCTTTTCGACCAAGCGATCCGCCAGAGTATGGTTGACGTCCCGCGCCGCGGTCAGCACCTTCAGCGAAACGCCGTTGGCCTTCGCCAGTTCCGCCAGCGAATCCATGTCCGACTCGGCAAACACGCCGCCCATGCCCGCCCCCGGCTGCAGGCAGCGCGGAGCAATCTTTTTGTCGAGGCCCAGAGCCAGCGCCAGGTTCACTGCATCCGCCCCCACCCGCTCACACAGAGCCGCTACTTCGTTGATGAAGGAAATCTTCGTCGCTACGAACGCTGTCGCCGCTTCCCGCACCAGTTCAGCCGTCGCCTGGTTGGTGACGATCACCGGCACGCCGCGCATCACCAGGGGATGGAAAATCTGCTTCAGAATGTGGACCGCTTCGTTCGAAGTCGATCCCAGAATCAGACGATCCGGCCAGTTGAAATCTTCCACCGCGCAACCGTCGGTAAAGAACATAGGCTGGGAGACGATGGTTCCCGCCAGGCCCGAGTCTTGCAAACTCTTCTCCAAGGCTGAGGCTGTGCCCACGGCTACCGGCGTCACAATCGTCAGAATCGGCGGCTTGGGCGCTAACCGTGCAATGCGCATCACCACGTCGGACAGATTGTCGGCGCTGTCTTCCGCCAGAAAAATGACCTGGGTCTTGCGCGCAAACGATTCGATATCGGTCGAATACGCCAGCCGTCCCGCCCGCACGTTTCGCCGGATGATCTCTTTCAGATTCTTCTCAAAGAAAGGAATGTTGCCCTGAGCCATCTCGACCATCCGCGTCCGGTCAGGATGGCAGCAAGAGACCGGAGTGCCAAAGTCCGCCAGGCAGGCCGAAATCACCGTTCCCAGAAAACCCGAACCGTAAACGCCGATCTGCATCCTCTGCCCCCTGGCTTTCCTGAAACCCACGCCTGAAGCGGCTCCTGGCGCGGATTTCGCACAGTTCCCTCTCTTTCTGTGTACAGCCCACGCCACCGTTGCGCAATGCACGGGAGTGAAATGTACCAGGGGCCATGCGGGTTTGGCAGGGGTAACGTAATGCGAGGTAACCGGGCGGGAATTACGTTGAACTGGGATGAACTTGGGCGTCTACTAGCTTTAGCCTGACGGGGCAGGTCTCCACTGGAAGGGAACGACCGTGAAGTTCAGGGTTTTGACGTCTGGTTTCGGCTCACCACGATGGGTACCGCACGCGCTCGCTGTGCCGCAACTCGAACGTCACCATCGTTGTTTCAGTCCGGGCGATCTATTGCGCGACGTTCCACTGCCACTTTAGGTCAGCTTCTATAGCCTTGGGATATCGAAAGTGCGTGTTATTGAAGACGACGTGATAGTTTGCTGGATTGTCTGGCAAGCTTAAGTTGATTGTGCCTTGTGTGACCTCGCCGCTATTGTAGAGGGCGCCGCCGTTGCTTGGCGTGCTCGTGACGCCGGAATGGGAGTTTTGCCACCTCGCATATTGATCGTCGGTCATCACAAGAACAATTATTTTGCTGGCTGTCCCGCCAGTAGCCTTAAACGTGCCAGACAACCGAACATCCTTTACTCCCTCCGCAACAGAGAACGGGGAGTCTTGCAGATTCATGGCGGCGACGGTGAAATGATCGTCTGTAGCAGGCTGGGTTTGCGCATCCTGAGCTACACCCAAGACTGACAAAAAAACGAAAACGGATAGCACCTTCGCGGTTGTGTTCACAGCGTTTTTCCTCCGACGATTCATCATTTGCCATTTGCTCCATTTTGCAGCGCGTTGTTGACCAGCGGCCTTGGGCCCGCGCAGATCACCAGGATGCCTCTGTAAAAGCCGCGCATATTTCCGTTTCGGCGTTGCCAGGCACCTGCTGTTTGTGGACCTTGCGCCCACTAAAAAAGATACCAACAGCATTGTTGTTATGAAAGAGTACGCATGTAACGATAGGTGGGAGGGCAATGTCGCTTGCCTCAGTGAAAGCGAAGACCAGCTTCTAAGTCAATGCGTTAGGGGGACTGCTAGAGTTTCTCACGGCGAAACCAGGTTGCCACCCAAGGGCACCGGAGCCAGATCAACCCAGCAGTTTTGTGCGTCTTCCCGCACAAACGTGAGCCGGTCGAGCAGGATGCGGCGGCTGCCTGAATACTGCTGCCAGCGTTCGCGGGCAATCCCAAGGGCTTGTTTCGCCGCCTGTTCGGTCGCCATTTTCACGATCGTGAGATGAGGAATGTAAGGCCACTCTTCAGCGAACGCCAGAGCCTGCGTATTTAACTGCTCGTGCAACTCACAAAGACGCGCTCCGGCATGAGCTACGCGGATGTAAACCGTAGGCGTGGTGGGAACGAAGCTTTCCATATCGCCTAGAGTCACTTCGAAAGGCTCGACCTGGCCGCAGATCCCGGCCAGCACCTGCAGCGCCGCGCTTTCCGTTCCCTGCAAAGGCCGCGGCGGCAGAAGCGTGAGATGGGCCCCCAAATGAGGCAAGTCGGGATGCAGCTCCCGCCGGAGGTTCTCCACGAACTCTCCCACTGGACTCTTTACGTACGCAACTAACGCATACCGCAGGCTCGCCATGACAGAGAAAAATTATAGCGCGTTCCGTCGTTTACGATCGGAGCAGTCGTTGATTCGGAGTCATTTTGTTGAGAGAGTCGGGGCGTAGCGCAGCCTGGTAGCGCACCTGTCTTGGCGCCTAGGAGGCCTTCATTTCACGTAGCGGACTACAAGCTTGATGACTCTTTCCAAATGTCAATCCCGCCTTCCGTGGCATACCGGTCTATCTCGCTGAGCTCGTCAACGCTGAATGAGAGGTGCTCGAGACTCTTGAGCGTATCCGCCAATTGATCCACAGTACGTGCTCCGACAAGTGCGGAAGTCACGCGCGGGTCGCGCAACACCCACGCGATCGCCATCTGCGCCAAAGTTTGTGCCCGCCTTTCGGCGATGGCATTGAGTTCGCGGATGCGGCGGAGATTCGCCTCGGTAATCATGTCTTTGCTCAGTGAATCTGCTTTCGTAGCGCGGGCATCGGCGGGAATCCCCGCCAGGTACTTTTTGGTGAGCATCCCCTGAGCCAGCGGCGAAAAGGCGATGCAGCCAATTCCCAGATCTCCAAGGGTTTGAAGAAGGCTCTCCTCGATCCAGCGGTTGAGCATGGAATAAGACGGCTGGTGGATCAGCAGCGGCACGTGGTACGACCTTAGAATCTCAGCAGCCTGAGCCGTGAGCTTGGGAGAATAAGAGGAAATGCCGACATAGAGCGCCTTGCCCTGACGGTGCAGGGTTGCGAGCGCGCCCATGGTCTCTTCCAGCGGCGTCTCAGGGTCGACGCGGTGCGAATAGAAGATATCGACGTATTCAAGTCCCATGCGCTTCAAACTCTGATCGCACGACGCGATGAGGTACTTGCGCGAGCCGCCGATATCGCCATAGGGGCCTGGCCACATATCCCAACCTGCCTTGGTCGAGATCACCAGTTCGTCCCGGTGGGCCTTGAAGTCCGTCGCCATGACCCGCCCAAAATTCTCTTCCGCCGAGCCGTACGGGGGCCCGTAATTGTTGGCGAGATCGAAATGGGTGATGCCGTGATCGAAGGCGTAGTGCAGGATGGAACGCCCGGTTTCAAAAACATCGGCACCGCCGAAATTTTGCCACAGGCCGAGCGATATAGCCGGCAGTTTCAGTCCGGAGCGGCCGCAGCGGCGATAAGGCATCGAATCGTAGCGCGAAGGCGCCGCAGTATAAGGAATGGCAAAGGTCATGTCTTTACTCCAATGTTGCGAGAATAGCATTGACGCCGATTTCGGCGATTTCCAGATCTTCCACCCCGGTAAGTTCCACTGACCGCTACAGAGCCGATGCAATGGCGAGTTGATCGCGCTTATTGATCTCGATGCGGGATCTCGCCATACAGGTTAAGGCTGAGCCTTCGGGCTGTCGCTTACGCAACGAAATCCCAAACGATCACCGCGGCTACTGCGAGCCGGTGGCACAGCCGGTTGCCGTGTGGTTTACGTTCCATCCAGAGATATCGACACGAACTGGTTCTGGTTGAGGAGCGCGATAGGTCGCGGTCAGCTCCCGAGTCTCACCCGGTATCAGCGAAACATAGTTGTCGCTCCACCGGACGGGAAGAATCTCTTTGCCGGTGCCGCAAAAGCTAAGGCTCAGTCGAATGAAGAACGCCAGAGTTGAATCGCGATTCCGCAATGTGATGTGCGTAACCACATTTTCGTGCTCCTCGGTCGTCTGGGTTGTAGCCTGAACCGTTACTTTCCCTAATTGACTGAGTGCTCGGAAATCGGCGAAGGTTTGCGCGAACCCGTCATCGATGTTAACGACCCCATGCGTAATCGTCTCAGGCTTGCTGGTAAGCCAATAAAAGTTGGAGCCGACCACTTTGCCAGAGGCGTCGGCTAGAGTCAGCTTCAGAAAATAGACGGGCGTTAAATCGGGAAGCTCCGGCAACGTGAATACTTTGTTCGTAGAGTCCGCCTTTGCATCCAGAGTCGCCTGCCGGGAAGAAAGTTCCTTCATGCTCAAATCGTAAATTGTTGCGGTAACCTTCAAATTCGGTGCATCACGGTACTGGCTGCTCACCACCCAGACGGCGTGATCGTCGTATCCGTATATCGGATGCAAGGCTTCGAGTGCGTTTTTCGCGCCGAAGTACCCACCGGCCACGCGCAGTTGGTAGTCGTAAAGATTCCAAATCAAAGAAGGCCAGCCATTGTTCAACATCCACACGATTACGCCGGTCGAAGCGTATTTGTTTCGGCTGTAGGCTTCGTACATTGACCGAATTGCCTCATACCGCATCATTTGCGACTTCATCAGGAAGTCGTCGAGACTCTTGGCGTCTCCATAACGTTTGTTCAAGCATCTGCTGAATACGTGAAGATCCCTGAAATTGTGGAGGCCCGCATGGAAGGTCCACCAATCGTCGATTGGCCAGAGGTGTTCCTTCGGAAGTATTTGTTCCAAGGTTTCGAGTGGCGGAATTGCCGGTCCGGGCCCGGTCTCTGTGTTGAAGCCAAATGCCCCTCCGCGATCGCCTTCGTCGTCCTTCTCTTCAGTCCAGAATTCAGGCACAACGTACTCATAGGGCCCAGTCATCTTCACCCCGCTTTTTCCCGTGACGGATGTGGCCTGTTGCGAAGCGGATGAGATCACAGGATTCGGCCAGCGATATTCGCGCTCAATGTCCAAATACATCTTCTCGATGTTCGGCGGGGGTGGATTGTCGCTACCATTCAGCCAAACCAGCATGCTGGAATGGGACCGTAGCTGTAGAATTTGCGAACGCAGAGACTGTTCGGCGACGTCAACCTGCTCTTTCTGCCACTGCGGCCACGTTTCCCACAGCGAGCACGACCAGCCCGCCATGATCAAAATGCCCTTCTGATCGGCGAGATCGAAGAAATCTTCTGTCTCGAACATTCCTTCCAGTCGAATGGTGTTGAGCCCCATGTCCCGTACATATTGAAACTCGTCTTCCATCCGCTCCCTGCTCTTTTGCATCATCAGATCCATGGCCCAGCCGCCACCNNGACGTGATCTCGCGGATGCCGAAGCGCGTTTCGGCGCTGTCGGAGTCGTTCCCGTTGATGACGAATCGCAGTTGTAATGTGTAAAGATTGGGCGTCCCCATTTGTGCCGGCCACCAGAGGTGCGGATTCCGAATGTTGAGTTGAGGGAAAGTACCCGGATCGATGACGACGTCCCTGGTTTCCTGCGGCTTGAGTTCTACTTCCTGCGAAAATTGAATGTCCTCGATGCGGCCTTGAAGCGTTCCTATTTGCGGTTCGCTCGTACCATTTACTAATCGAGCCACAACGGTGAGATGGGCTTTGGTTGTATCGGGCAGATCAAGGTGCGACATGACTGCGGGATATCGGAGAGCCACGGGTCCGCTGGTCGAGAGCGTAACTTCACGGAACAGGCCCATACAGCGATCCGGGGACCCCGGATTCCAATCCACAAATGAGATCGCTAAGTCATCGGTCTGCGTGGGGGGATAGACCTTCACCGCAATCGCATTTTGAGCGCCCGGCCGTACTAGATTAGTAATGTTGAATTCGTAGACACGCCAGGTACCTACGACCGTTTCTGCATCGGCAAGCTTTTGTCCATTAATCCAGATATCGGCGCGATAATTGATTCCTCCGAAGTGGAGCCAGGCGACTTTTTCCTTGAAACTCTCCGGGACCGTAAACGATGTGCGATACCACCAGGGAACAGAAAACTGACTCTCCGCATCCATCGGTAACTCGGAGAGGACCTTATTACTGTCGAATTTTGGGCCGATCAGGTTGCGCAGATTGACTCCAAAGTACGGGTCGGGAACTGTCTTGTCGTTCACCAGAGTTCCAAGTACCGTGCCCGGCACCACTGCGGTGTGCCAATCTGTGACTTGGTAGGCGGGAACCGAAAGTGTCTCTCCCGTTTCTTTGACGTGCGCCGAAGACTGCAGGGTCCAGCCTTCAATGTTTATCGAGTTCTTGGTTTCATGCGCCAGGCTTTGAGACTGAGCAACAGTCGGCCCGAGGAACGCGGCAAGGCAGATGCCGAGAGCTGTACGGAAAATCGGATTATTCACTAATCCCTCCCAAGCAAACCTGGCCGGGCACTGGAGGCTCGCGACGGGTGAATAACTTACGCGAGCGAGTACAAAACTAGAAGGCGCGGAGGCCGCAAGTCAACCACTCTCCGCATCTTTCCGGAGGATCGTGGAAGATATGGACTACTAGATTTAGGTTTGCGGAGGCTCAGATCACACTTTGCGATGTCCCCGGCCCGCCTGGAACCGGAGCAGCGCAGCCACCAGGGCGTCGACATCCTCGTAGGTGTTGTAGAACGCGAGTGACGGTCGAACGGTACTGTCCACGCCCATACGCCGCAGGATGGGTTGAGCGCAATGGTGGCCGGCGCGCACCGCGATGCCCTCCTGGTTGAGTGCAACGCCCACATCTTCGGTGCGCACGTCGTCGAGAACAAAAGACAAAACTCCCGCCTTTTCGCGCGCAGTACCGATCAACCGCAGACCGGGTACCGTAAGAAGTCCCGCGGTGGCGTAGTTCATCAGTTCGTGCTCGTAAGCCGCAATGCTTTCCCGCCCGATCTGTTCTATGTAGTCCAGCGCCGCGCCCAGGCCCACGGCATCAGCAATGTTGCCGGTGCCAGCCTCGAAGCGCGCCGGTGCCGACTGGTAAGTTGTCTTCTCGAAGGTAACATCCGCGATCATATTGCCGCCGCCTTGCCACGGCGGCATCGAATCGAGCACGTCGACCTTTCCGTAAACTACGCCGATTCCGGTAGGCCCGAAGATTTTGTGTCCGGAAAACACGTAGAAGTCGCAATTGAGACTCTGGACGTCCACGGGCATGTGGGAGACGGCTTGAGCGCCGTCGACCAGCACGCGCGCTCCGTAACGGTGGGCGATCTCGACCATCTCGCGCGCGGGTGTGATGGTACCGAGCGCGTTCGATACCTGGCTGAAGGACACGATTTTCGTGCGCGGGCCCAGCAGCTTCTCGTACTCCTCAAGGATGACTTCGCCGCGATCGTTCACTGGCGCCACGCGCAGACGGGCGCCCTTTTCCGAACACAGTTGTTGCCAGGGCACGATGTTGGCGTGGTGCTCAAGCCAGGTGATGACGACCTCGTCGTCCTTGTGGACGTAGCGGTGTCCCCAACTCTTGGCGACCAGATTGATGCCTTCGGTGGTGCCGCGAACAAATATGATTTCGCGGGTTGAAGATGCGTTCAGGAAGCGGCGTGACTTTTCACGCGCACTCTCGTAGGCATCCGTGGCCCGCGCCGCCAGCGTGTGCGCCGCGCGATGGACGTTGGAATTCTCGTGCCGGTAGAAGTACGAAAGGCGGTCAATCACCGCATTGGGTTTCTGCGTGGTGGCGGCGTTGTCGAGCCAAATCAGCGGCCGGCCATGTATCTGCTCCTGCAGGATGGGAAAATCGCGACGAACCAGCCGGGGATCGAGGGGACGCTTAGCGACCCCAAGCTCAGCCGGCGCCAGGTCGGGGCGGAACTCAAACGACTCCACGGCGGGCGGCAAGGTAGTGGTCCTTCCTCCAGTCTGGGGCGTGGCCTTGTCAGCATCGGGCAGGGAGCCGGAGGAGCCAGGCCCAGTGGCAGGCGGAACTGCTGCCCGCAGGTCCGTCTCGCTTGAGGGAGGCTTAGGCGGTGACGAAGGCAGCGCTGGCAGGCCCGGAGGCGATTGCACCCCGGGAACGCCGGGGAAAGAGAACATTTCGCTCACCGGCGGAAAGGAGGTAGCAGCGCCCGGATATACGGCGTTTCCAGCGTCGGCGGTATAGGGCGATGGGTGGGCCACGGCGGTTGTTGGAAGAGCGGAAGGCTGAGAGGTGATCGCGGTCGCATCGGGCGAAGAGGGAACCGTGCGCGCGTCAAGTACGGTGGGCGAATCCGCAGATGGTGACGAAGGAGGTGAAGGAACGTTCGGGACCGATTGCACGCCCGGAGTATTCGGCATGGCCGGCACACGGGGAAACGAGAACATCTCGCTCACCGCCGGAAACGTCGGTGCAGCGGCGGGAGATGCACCCTTCTCGCCTTCGAGAAAGTAGGGCGACGAGCCAGGCACTGCCGTCGCTCCTGCGAGCGACGAAGGAATCGCACCAATATCTGCTCCGCCCGGCGGGGCTGTCGGGGCTGATGATGGCATCGCCGGAACTCCTGGGAAGGAAAACATCTCAGTTCCCGGTGGCAGTGTGGAAACGGCGAACGGGAAAGCAATCTTTCCCGCAGAGAAGTCGGGCAGCGTGCCCGGAACTGCCGGTGGTGTAAGTGTGCCGGGAGCCCCGCGCACAAACGCCGTCGCCCCCGCCAGCGACGCTGGAATCGCGCGCAAATCAGCTTCGGTTAATTGGCCGCTTGGTGGGGACGATGCCGCAGTGGGAAAACTGGGAGGCGACGCCCCGCCGGGCGCCCCCGGGAATGCATACACCTCGTTCACCGACGGAACCAGCGGCGGCACCGTTGCAGGCAAAGCTTGGTTTGCATCTGGAAGGTGCGGGGACAAGCTGGGCGCTGCCGGTGGGACACGGTTGGAACCCGCGCCCAAGTCGATCTCCGTCGGAGGTGAGNNGTATTGTAGCGGCGAACGGGTTCTCATACTTCTGCACACCTTCGTCTGCAGGAACCGATGTGGATCCGGCCGCCGCTACCCGATCACTTGTATTCATGGTATTGGTCGACATTGACGTTCTCCAGCACACCGATCGCGTCCTCAGTTAGAACCGCAATCGAGCAGTAGAGCGAGATTAAATACGAAGCGATCGCCTTATGGTTGATGCCCATGAAGCGGACCGAGAGGCTGGGGGACACTTCGCCCGGAAGGCCCGGCTGGAACAATCCCACCACGCCCTGCTTCTTCTCACCAGTACGCAGGAGGAGGATGCTGGTTTTCTCGGCTTTTACCGCGAGCTTGTCGCAGGGGACAAGTGGAATCCCACGCCAGGTCAGGAACGGCGAACCGAACATAGTCGCTGTGGGCGGAGGAACGCCACGGCGCGTGCACTCGCGACCGAAAGCGGCAATCGCCCGCGGGTGTGCAAGAAAGAAGCCGGGCTCTTTCCAAACTCTAGCAACGAGTTCGTCCAAGTCGTCGGGGGTGGGGGCGCCCTTTCTGGTCTTAACGCGGAACTCAGGGGCGACGTTGTGGACCAGTCCGTACTCGGTGTTGTTGACCAGTTCATTTTCCTGGCGCTCTTTGACCTTCTCGATCATCAGGCGCAATTGCTCCCGGATCTGGTCGTGCGGACTCCGGTACAAATCGGAAATGCGGGTCTGCACATCGAGAACCGTGGTTACTGCGTTGAGCGTATATTCCCGCGGCTTCTCTTCGTAGTCGACATAAATCTCTGGCAGGTCAATTTCCTCGTCGGGGCTGCACTCAATGGTCCGCGTACCCGGGCGCGTAACTTTGACTTTGTTGACGCGATAGGTGCCGGCTTCAACTGGCACCCAGGACAGGAAGGTGACCAGCCAGCGCGGCGTGATCACCTCCATCATAGGAACCGTTTTGGTGACGTTCGCAAGCTGGCGGGCCTGTTGCTCGCTCAGCGTATGACGGACTTCAGCTTTCTCAGGCATGGATTAGCTCCTCACTGCGGTAAGCAATATTAGAAACCAAATGTCAGACGGTGTGGTGCATGAAATGTGCCCGGGTAGAAGACACCCGAACGATTTTGCTTTTCGGATTTGGCATTTCCCTGGGTTGAAGTGGTCGGATGAGCCCGCACTGTGCGAGCCCATTGTTGGGGTACGGCAAGTCTCCAATAGGCGGCTGCGTCTTGTCTGTGACGCAAATCACCGTGCGAGGTAATTTAAACGCCGCTGCGGTCTTTCCCATCGTGTGGCTTCCGATTGTCTGGGAATGACTTGGATTACCGAATCGAACCACCCCAGCGGAGAAATATCACGCACCGCGGCATGTTGTCAAGCATCTCTATTGTATTAATGGGCATCGATACCATAGAGTATCCAAGCCTTCGCTATCCCGGCTCTTGCTGTTGGGGTGAGCCAGACTAGCAAGGTGCCTGCCGACCGCAAAATCGGCAGGCTTATTCCACGTCGGTAACCCTCGATTACGGCGAAAGCGCATGGGCCGTGGTCGACACAGCAGAAACTACGATTGGGGAAACGAAGGATGCCGTGAGGTAAATGGCTGCGGAACAAAACTCGAGGGCTTTGGCGCTCTCTATGTTGTCCTACGGCATGTTGTCTTGCAGTGGGTGGTTACGCTCCTGCCGCCTGCGCTTTATAGAACCTCTTCTTGGCACGGGAGCGGATTTCGTCAAGCTCCGCATGCAGCCTTCTGATTTCCGCGTCCAGTTCGATGAAGCTCAAGCACGGGGACGTAATCAGCTTTTCAGCAGCGACGCCTCCGTAATCCTGGCGGGTGTTCGCTTTTACGTAAACGCAGGCGGAAGGCTGCTTGGTCAATGGATCCCGGTCTAAGTACATGAGATCAAGACTTGAGGTTTCCATAATGCGGCGATTATCCCACGAGTTTTGCATAACACCGCAACTACGATCTGACGCTGTGGGTAACCTCCGAGGAACACTTTTAGAAGCTTAGACAATCACCTCCGTTGAGCGTGACGGCTCTCCGCAAAAGAGTTGCCAATGGATAAGCCGAGAGACCCTCCTAGGCGATTTTGAGTGTAATCCGGCGATTGGCCGAATGAAACGCGATTATCTTCGATCAGGCGGCCAACGGAAACGGTAGGCTCGATACGTATCGTAGCCCTTGGGTAGAGTGGCGTCGAAGATCAGGCGGCCATTGGCGTCAAATTCCGAGAAGCGGCCCGGCTCACCCCATCCCACGAACGTGTTGCCGTTGTCCAGCGGTTGGGCGCTGCCTTGCGAGAGCACCGAAATATGATCGGGATGATCGAGGGAGCGGATCAGCGTGGCAGTCTTTGCCGACGGATCGAGTTTCAGCCAGATGACACGCGACCCGGGCAGGACCGGCTTGGGATTCACTTCGTTGTCGAATATGCGCAGCGTATTGGGCCCTGCGACCACAGGGTCGTGCTGAAAAGAGAAAGCGGCTCCCGGTCCGAAGCGGAAATCGCTTTTCTTGCCTCCCAGTCGCCAGATCACTGCGCCGGTGTGGCGGTCGAGCTTGTAAACGGTTGAGGTGTGGCGTGCCGAAAGCAGCAAGGTGCCGTCGTCGTCGAGGGCGATGCCGTTGATGTGGATATAGTCCCAGGCCTTGGTCGATGAGTCTGGCAGGGGCCAATAGCTCTCGTCGAATCCAACCTTACCCAAACTGTGCCATTCGAAGATCACTTTGCCGGTTGCGACATCGATTTCCTGAATCGATCCCTCCCATACCGGGGCGTTCTTCGATCCGCCGACCGAAGACAGGTCGGCCGTCACGACGTCGTAGATGGTAATGAGGGCTGTGCCTTGGGGCGTGAGCAGGAAATCGTGAGCATCGGCGTTGAATCCGTTCCCAGCGCGCACGGTGGCGACGATGTGATAGGTGTCGTCGAGGATGTAATTCACCGACGTAGCCCCGGCGAGTTTGCCAAAGTTGCTCTGCTGAGCCCAGGTCAACACCGGCTTGCCCCGATAGGACTGAACGCGGAAGTCGGCGGCGACTTGACCGTTTGTCACTTCGGAGAACCAGATGACGTGGCCACTGCTGTCCACGATTTCGGGACCTACCGGGCCCGGCTGCGGGCCCCCGCCTATGCCCGCGCCTTTGGGAGCGATAAAAATTAACCCATCGGCTTGCCCCGGACTGTTCTTGAGAACCGTGACCTCCGGCGGCTTAACGGCAGTCGCCGTCTGCGCCTCTAACGAATTAGCTGCAAGACCGAGCAGCAGGAAGATGACAGCAAACGACGGGCGTAGCATGAGCTAATCTCCTATGTCCAGTATTTCAATCGACTATATAGTATACTGCC
This sequence comes from Acidobacteriaceae bacterium, assembly GCA_003165855.1. Lineage (GTDB taxonomy): Bacteria > Acidobacteriota > Terriglobia > Terriglobales > Acidobacteriaceae > Sulfotelmatobacter. The sequence continues at coordinate 19,797 of PMXH01000152.1, forward strand.
GGGGTTCGGTTGGGGAGGCTGCCTGATTCTCAGGAATAAAAAAGGCCCTCTGCCCCGCGCATCGCGGAACTAACTGACTCATGCGAACTCTTTGGCTCAATGCGTTTGCTGTCACTGCGGTGGTAATAGCCGTGACGCTGGTGGTGGTCAAGAACATCGAAGGCGACACCTCCAACCAACTGCTGAACGTCTCCTATGATCCGACCCGTGAACTGTTCCAGGATCTAAATCGGCAGTTCATCACGCAATATGCAAAGCAGACCGGAAAAAAACTGACGATCCAGCAGTCCCACGGAGGCTCGTCGCGCCAGGCGCAGGCGGTCATGGATGGCCTGCCCGCCGATGTCGTCACCCTGGCATTACGCTCCGATGTCGAAGCTCTTCACAAGCGCGGCTTGATCGCCGATGGCTGGGCCGAGCGCTTGCCGGACAGCTCCGAACCTTACACCTCGACCATTGTGTTCGTCGTCCGCAAAGGAAATCCCAGGAACATAAAAGACTGGCCTGACCTGGTTCGCCCCGGCGTTTCCGTCATCACGCCGAATCCGAAGACATCGGGAAACGGAAAACTCAGTGTGCTGGCTGCCTGGGGATCGGTGATCTACCGCGGTGGGACCGAAACGCAGGCTCTGCAATACCTCAAAGAGCTCTACCAGCACGTGCCCGTTCTCGACACCGGCGCTCGCGATGCGACCAATACCTTCACGCAAGAGAAGCTCGGAGATGTCCATCTGACCTGGGAAAACGAAGGTCTTCTCGAAACGGAGGAATACCGGGGCGATCTGGAGATTGTTTATCCGCCGGCCAGCATTCGCGCCGAGCCGAGCGTGGCCTGGGTGGATGCCAATGTCGCGCGTCGTAAGACCGAAGCCAATGCCAAGGCCTACCTGGAGTTCCTCTACACGGACCAGGCACAGGAAACCATCGCCCAGCACGGCTACCGGCCCATCAATCCCGAAGTATTGAAGAAGCACGCGAACCGGTTGCCGCAGATCGATCTCTTCCCTGTCACCATTCTTGCCAAAGATTGGGACGACGCGCAGCACAAGTTCTTCGCCGAGAACGGCATCTTTGACGCGATTCATCCAGCGCAGGCAAAACCAGGGCAGGCAAAACAATGAAGCTCGACTACTCCTGGGGAAATGCACGCCACGATTTGCTCGCTGGCGTAACCGTTGCCGCCATTTCCCTGCCTCAAGCGATGGCATACGCCATGATCGCCGGCGTCGACCCGCGCTTTGGCCTGTATTCCGCCATCGTGGTTACGCTCGTAGCCTCGATCTTTGGTTCATCGTCCCACTTAATCAACGGCCCAACGAACGCCATCTCCCTCGTGGTTTTCAGCGCGCTCGCTTTCTTTGATCCCGATGCCCGCTTCGATGCCTACCAGGCTATGTTCCTGTTGGGAATCATGATTGGCACCATCCAGATTCTGATCGCTGTGTTCAAACTCGGCGACCTGACGCGCTACATTTCCGAATCGATAGTGATCGGTTTCATGGCCGGAGCGGGCACCTTGGTGGGCTTAACCCAGCTCGGGAACCTGACCGGCATTCGCGACCGCGGAACTGGACAACAACATGTGCTATATCGCCTCTGGCTAACGCTCAGCGGTGGCCACGTGAATCCCCGCGCTCTCGGCATCGGATTAGGAACGATTGTCCTGGTTGTCGTGCTCAGAAAATTGGCACGCAGATATCGTCTGCCGCAGCTCGACATGCTCCTGGCCTTGATCGTTGCAGGGGTAGTAGCTTCCGCGTTCGGTTGGTCCAAGCCGGCGCTAGACGGCAAAACGGTCATATCGGTGGTCGGCAGCGTTCCCCGCAGCCTGCCCTTACCTCATGTTCCTGAAATTAAGTTTTGGTGGGTGAAGGAATTGTCAGGAAGTGCGCTGGCCATCGCTTTCCTCGGACTTCTAGAAGCATTGGCGATCGCCAAGTCCATTGCCAACACTACGCGCCAATCGCTGGATTACAACCGGCAGTGCCTGGCTGAGGGTCTGGCCAATCTTACTGGCGGATTCTTCCAATGCTTACCGGGCTCCGGCTCCCTGACCCGCTCGGCGATCAACTTTCAGGCGGGCGCAGTGAGCCGCGTTTCCGGTGTCTTCGCAGCGGGAACGGTCGCCTTGGTAGTGGTCGCGCTCGCGCCTTTCGCCCGTTACATTCCGAAATCCGCTCTAGCCGGGCTCCTGCTGGTCACGGCCGCAAGACTGGTCGATTGGAAGAGGCTCAGCTATGCCATGCGGGCCTCTCGCTACGACGCAGGCTTAGTCTTGGTTACCGCTCTTTCAGCAGTCTTTATCAGCGTCGAGTTCTCCATTCTGATCGGTGTGGCTTTGTCGATTCTCTTGTTCGTTCCCCGCGCCGCACTTCTGCGCTGGTCGGAACTGGTGGTCAGCAGCGAGCGCGTCGTTCGCGAGCGCTTGCCAGACGACCCGCCTTGCACCGCCATGCTGCTTTACGATCTGGAAGGCGAACTGTTCTTTGGCGCCGCGCCAGAACTGGATCGTTGTTTCGATCAGCTGAAGCAGCGGACACGCGACGAGAAGATTCGTTTCGTGGTGTTGCGCCTCAAACGCACGCGAAATCCTGACATGGTTTCCCTGGAGCGCTTCGACCACTTTCTGCATGACATGCAGGCTCGCGACGTAACTGTATTGCTCTGCGGTGTGCGCCCGGAGTTTGCCAAGGCGATGGGGAATCTGCGCTTCCAGGACTGGCTTCCGGCTGACCGCACTTTCCCGGAAGAAGCAGAAAAGTTTTCTGCCACTCTCAAAGCCGTTCGCCATGTTTACGATCTGTTGGAGCAGAACTCCTGCGATCACTGCGGACACAATGAGTTGGTGGGCGTGGACCGGCAAGCGCTGTACTACCTGGTTTAGTTCGTGATTTCTCTGACAATCGCAGCGTACGCTGTTTAGGGACCGTTCGCATTCGGGCAGCAAACTTAAAGCTCAGCGGTGACCCCAATGTGGAAGACCGATCCAACTTTCTATCCCTCCCCCAAACTCGCCATGCAGGCGCCAGCCGAGAAACTGGCGTATGTGGCCGCGCTGAATGCCAACGGCGGCACTGAACCTGACCCTCTCGTCGTGATGAGCGAAAATGGAATGTGCACGGTCGCGGCCGGAAATCATCAATCGGAGTGGCACCAAAGCTGGAACTTACTCTAGAATCAATCTTGCTAGTCATGTCGGGGCGTAGCGCAGCCTGGTAGCGCACCTGCCTTGGGCGCAGGGGGTCCGCGGTTCAAATCCGCGCGCCCCGACCAATTTACCCAGTTCCCATCGACCGCGAATATCTGCTACTGTGCAAGGCTATGCGTCAGAGGTTGACGCGTGGCCTGAGACTCCGATCTTCAAGCATCTTGATTAGTCCGTGGCTGGTGAAGACACTGCTGCTCCTACGAGCGAGTGAGCTGTCCTGCAAGTGCGCTTCGAATCGCGGTTGAATTCTGTGACGCGCCGGGCATTCGCGGAGCGACAGCCCGATACGAATCGAAACGATTTTTCAGCAGCAACGGATTCCAATCACTGACCATGTCCACTCCAACTATTAATTCACAACCCGACGCCGCACCCTCTGCCCTTCCGCGCCGCAAGCCGTTCTACGCCTCTCTGTGGGTGCAGGTATTGATCGCCATGGTGGCTGCCTTGGTCCTGGGATATTTCAGTCCCGCTCGCGCCATCGCTATGAAGCCGCTGGGCGACGCCTTCATCCGCATGATCACCATGATCATCACCATCCTCATTTTCTGCACGGTGGTGACCGGCATCGCCGGCATGCAGGACTTGAAAAAGGTGGGCCGCGTTGGGGGCAAGGCTCTGCTCTACTTTGAAATCGTTTCCACCATCGCGCTGGCCGTTGGACTCATCGTGGGCAACGTGGTCCGTCCCGGCAGCGGCTTCAACGTGAACGCGGCCTCGCTCGATGCGCGGGCCGTCTCCGATTATGCCGGCCAGGCCAAAGCGCAAAACGTCACTGAATTCCTGATGCACATCATTCCCACCACAGTGACGGACGCTTTTGCGAAAGGCGACATCCTGCAGGTGGTGTTCATCTCGATTCTGTTTGGCTTTGCCTTGTCCTCGGCGGGGCCGCGCGCCAAGCCGATTGTGGGGCTGCTCGAATCGCTGACCCAGGTGGTGTTTCGAGTGGTCAACATCCTGATGCGCTTTGCCCCAATCGGCGCGTTCGGCGCCATGGCCTTTACCATCGGCAAGTACGGCTTCGCTTCGCTGGGGCCGCTGGTAAAGCTGATCGCCACCTTTTGGCTGACGTCAATTTTCTTCGTGCTCATCGTGCTGGGAGCGATTTGCTGGGCAGCGGGCTTCAGTATTGTGAAGTTTCTGCTGCACATCAAAGAGGAAATCTTGCTGGTGCTGGCCACCAGTTCGTCGGAAACCGCCCTTCCCACCCTGATGGAGAAGCTTGAGAAACTGGGCTGCTCGCGCTCTCTGGTGGGCCTCGTAGTCCCCACCGGCTACACCTTCAACACCGACGGCAGCGGTCTCTACATGACGCTGGCGGCGTTGTTCGTCGCCCAGGCCACCAATACTCACCTGACATTTCTGCAACAGATGACCATTTTCTCGGTCGCCACGCTGACCTCGAAGGGAGCGAGCGGGGTGCAGGGAGCTTCGTTCATCGCGCTGGTCGCGACCTTGTCGGTGATCCCCACGATTCCGGTGGCGGGGATGGCGCTCATCCTCGGCATCGACCGTTTCATGAGCATGTTCCGAGGACTGGTGAACATGATCGGCAACGGCGTGGCTACGCTGATCATTGCGCTATGGGAAAAGGAGTTGGACCGGGGGACGCTGAGGGGCAGGCTGGCGTGAGAGCGGCAGTTTACCTGTTGTTTCGATGCCTTCATCTGGACTAGTATTTCGTGGCAATGCGGATACAGGACCTCGCCCGGGCGTACGAAACGAAAACAGACGAAGAACTCCTGGAGTTGGCGACGGAGTCGGAACAGTTAACCCATGAGGCTCATTCTGCCCTAACAACCGAATTGGCAAAACGTCGGATCGACAGCGCAGAGCATTTAAGAATACAAGAGCGAAGCGACCAAGACGGCCTTGAGCGGCTAGGATCTCAAACGCATCTATCCCGGCCTGAAGCGTATGTGGTCGGCAGATTCGTAGCAGAAGTCCTCCGGGTGTACCACGACCAGTTATGGCTCTTCGTCAAACTCACTGGCCCCGCTGTAGTTGTGGGCTGCCTTGCACTCATGCTCGGCCGTAACGAGGGACGCGAGATTGCCGGGCGCCTTCCCCGTGGCGTTGCAATACTCGAACGCCGAACTGAACTTTTCGAGATTTGGCTCGCAAACACTGCCGGGTATTTTGTCAGTTGGATGGCTTCCTGTTTTTCATTTGGCGCTATTTGCTCGGCTGTGCAGGAAATTAAGAGAGGCGGCGTCCCGTCGGCTTCAGACTGTTTTGCCCAGGTTCGCGAACGGATTGGTCCATTTGTGCGGCTTTCCCTCCTACTCTTCGTTTTGCTCCTCATAGGAGTGGCGGCGGCTGGGTTTCTGGGAACAGGCGTTTTCTGGGTTCTGCATCAGGCTCACTATCGCTACGGCGCCCTCGGAATCTGGACCGTGACGTTTGTGTCGTTTGGGTTAATGCTGCTAGTCTTTTCGCGATTTGGACTAGCTGTCCCTGCACTTCTTCTCGACAATTGCAGTGTCTCCCAAGCAATGTTCCGCAGCGACGAGCTAACCGAAGGAAAGTGGGTTACCCTCGCCATTCTTCTGGCGAAGTCACTCATCGGGGGCTACATTGCCGGGATGCTTCCGTTTTGGCTCACCCATTGGGCTTGGCCTTATTTTCGATTGCCGTCGTGGCTTCCTGCCGTTGGCTCGATTGCCGCGGTTTCCCTAGTCGAGCCGTTCATGTTCATCGGCTTCGCGCTGTTGTACGTGAGAATGTCGGCTCCTTCCGATGCTCGCGAAGCAATGGCGCGCCAGTTCGCGTAAGCATCCATTTCACAAGCAGACGCTCGGTCGAGCATTTATGATCGGTTCAAGTTGGGAGTTGACGCTATGACTGGAAAGATTGCTCTGGTGACCGGAGCCAACGGCGGCCTCGGAACTCACGTTACGACAGCCCTGCTGGATGCAGGTTTCACTGTCGTCGGCCTCGCCCCGCAAATCCAGTAGTCTGACTTCAACCATCCGAATTTCATTGCGCTTCCCGCGCGCTCACCGATCTGGAGACTGCCAAGAAGGCCGCGGACTGTAATGGATCTGTCCCGTTTTGGTAACTATAGTACCCACCCTGCCTGCACAATTTTTGTTGCACGTTAACATTCGTGAAATATCTTACGAGTAACATAGTTGCAGGAGGGCGCCCCATGGGTTCGCCGCGCATCGCGAAGTCGCTGCCGCTGCAAGTGGCCGCGGTCTGCTATCGCAAGCGGGGCACGGCGGTTGAGTTCCTTCTAGTCAATACCAACGGCGGAAACAAGTGGACCTTCCCCAAAGGCTCAACCGATGCCCGGCTCTCGCACAGCCAGGCCGCCGAACGCGAAGCCGCCGAGGAAGCCGGCGCTCTCGGCACCATCGAGCCGCGCCACTTTCATCTCTACATTCACTCCAAGGGCGTCTTCTGGCAGACGGGTGGCGTGCAGGAGTTTGTGGTGAAAGCATTTCTGATGGAGATCCACGATCTGCGCCGGCCCGATGAGCCGCAGCGCCGGCCCACCTGGTTCAGCCCGGAAGACGCCCGGCAACGGCTGGCCAAGGGCCGCGAGGTCAAGTACGCGCATGAACTGGAGACCGTGATCGATCGCGCCCTCGAGCGCATTCACGTCCACAGCGAGCTATGGGGCGGCTATCCCGAGAGCCGCAACGGCCGCGCCGCTGCGCATTCCTGATTCGTCTCTTTCCACTCGGTACCAGGTACTTGGTACTGCCTTTTTGTGAGACGATGAATCCAGCTCATGATCCAGCTTTCCGGCGCCGGAAAACGTTTCGGCCACAAACTTCTTTTCGAAAACACCGACTGGCTGATCACGCCTCGCGACCGCGTCGGCCTGGTGGGCGCAAACGGCACCGGCAAGTCCACGCTGATGAAGATTCTCGCCGGCCTGGACACATTCGACTACGGCTCGCTCATTGTCGCTAAAGGCACCACTGCGGGATATTTACCGCAGGATGGCCTCTCGCTTTCCGGCCGCACCGTGTTTGCGGAGTGCATGGCGGTGTTCACCGAACTGCACGCCATGGAGCGCGAACTGGAAACCCTCACCAATCGCATCTCCGAACTCGATCATGCCAGCCCGGAGTATGCCGACGTTGCCGACCGCTATCACAGCCTGGAACACGAATTCCGCACTCGCGACGGCTACTCGATCGAAGCCGAGGTGGGGCGCGTGCTGCAGGGACTTGGCTTTCGCAAGGAAGACTGGGAACGGCAGACCGACGAATTCTCCGGCGGTTGGCAGATGCGGCTGGCGCTGGCCAAGCTGCTGCTGCAGAAGCCGAATTTGCTGTTGCTCGACGAGCCAACCAACCATCTTGACCTGGAAGCGCGCAACTGGCTGGAAGAATATCTGCACGATTATCCGTACGCCCTGGTGCTCATTTCGCACGACCGTTATTTTCTCGATGTGACGGTGAACAAAATCGCGGAAATCTGGAACAAGCGTTTCTGGTTTTACGTGGGCAACTACGACAAGTTTCTGTCGCAGAAGACGCAGCGCAACGAACAATTACAAGCCGCTTACAAAAACCAGCGCGATCGCATCGAGCAACTGGAAGTATTCATTAACCGTTTCCGTTACCAGGCCACCAAAGCCAAGCAGGTGCAGAGCAGAATCAAAGAACTGGAAAAGATCGAACGGATCGAGATTCCTCCGGAAGAAAAAACGATTCACTTCACCTTCCCCCAACCCAAGCCCAGCGGCCGCATCGTGGCCGAGTTCGAGGGCGTAGCCAAGAGTTATGCAAAGGCCGATGGTGGCGAAAAGGAAGTCTTCCGCGACGTTAGCTTCATGATCGAGAAAGGTGACCGAATCGCTTTGGTGGGCGTAAACGGCGCCGGCAAATCCACGCTGATCAAGCTTCTGGCCGGCACTGAGAGAACGACGCGCGGCGAATTCCGCCTCGGGCACAATGTGCAGGCCGACTACTTTGCCCAGGATCAGTACAAAGAACTGGATGCCGACGCGCGCATGATTGACGACCTGGGCAACGCTTCTCCGGGCTCCACGCAGACTGAGCTGCGCAGCCTGCTTGGCTGTTTTCTGTTTTCTGAAGACGACGTATTCAAGAAGATCGGCGTGCTTTCCGGCGGCGAGCGCGGGCGCTATGCCCTGCTGCGTCTGCTGCTGCATCCCGCGAACTTCCTGCTGCTCGATGAACCCACCAACCACCTCGACCTNNTTCATCGACAAGCTGGCCACGCGGGTTTTCGAGATCGGCGACGGCAAGGTCGAAGTCTATCCCGGCAACTACGAGGATTATCTCTGGCGTAAACAGGGCGGCAACGCGAAGCAGGAAGAGGCCATCCGCCAACAACTGAAAGAGGTTGAGCCAGCGCCGGAGAAGCCCTCAAACGGTAACCAGACCGCGGACGCAGTGCCTGCCGCCAAAGGAAAGCGGTTGAATCCCATCAAGCGCAAGAAGATGGAAGATCGCATCCATGAACTCGAAGCGGAAATCAGCCGCGCCGAGACCATAATCACACGGTGCGAAACAGCCCTGCAGGACTACGTCAGCGCCGACGAGAGCCAGCGCCAGTCTGAGCAACTCGACCAGCAAAAAGCGGCGCACGCCGCCTTCCTCAAGGAATGGGAAGACCTTAGCCAGTCTCTGCAGGAAGCCGATTAACCTGGCTCCGCTGCCGCAATCGTACAGTCTCTTCCGTAATCTCGGAGGATTACTTACTTCTGTGCGATAGTCGGATTGGCCGAAGGGAACCAGCCAAGAGGCCCCAAAATCTCAGACCAACCGCAGAGGCGGCGCCAACAGCAGGCACCGGGCGGTTATCAAGGAAGGTCGCATGTTGCAGCCCTCAGAATACACGTACGGCGGGAAGTCCACTTCGCCAGCCTCCAACCCTAACTCCTACAATCCAGTCAAGACCACCAGTGTGCCCATTGAGCAGGCCACCATCGGCCGGACGCTCATCATCAAGGGCGAAATCAGCGGTGCCGAAGCGCTTTATATCGATGGCCGCGTTGAAGGCAAGATCAGCCTGCCGGACCACCGCGTCACCATCGGCCGCAACGGCAGCGTGCAGGCTAACATCACCGCCCGCGAAGTTGTAGTCATGGGCAAGGTGACCGGGAACATCGATTGCACCGACCGCGTGGACATCCGGAGCGAAGGCGTGGTCCATGGCGACGTTTCCACCATACGCATCATCGTAGAAGACGGCGCCGTGCTCAAGGGCGGCATCCAGGTACGGAGCGGCGAACACAAGCAGCAGAACCAGTCGCAAACTCAGGCCAAGCCGGCGGAAGCGCCGAAGGCCGCCGTTGCCGAACCGCAGAAAGCTCTGGCCGCAACCGCCAGCGCCTAAGCAGACCAGAAAATATCGAAGCACAGGCAAGGGGCACGCCAGCGCGTGCCCCTTGTTCTTTCAGCAAACCTGATTAGTCTTACTTCTTCTCTTTCTCCCCCGGCTTTAAGTCCAGCGCCGCCGAATTCATGCAATAGCGCAAACCGGTCGGCGTGGGACCATCCTCGAACACGTGCCCCAGGTGAGCGCCACAGGTCGCGCAACGCGCCTCGGTGCGGACCATGCCATAACTGGAATCCTTGTGCTCTTTCACCTTGCTCTCGTCCGCCGGCTTGTAGAAACTCGGCCAGCCGGTTCCGGAATCGAATTTTGTCGAAGAATCGAACAACGTTTCGCCACAGCACACGCAGTGATACGTCCCTGCGTCCTTGGTCTTCCAGTACTTACCGGTGAAGGCCGGCTCCGTACCCGCCTCGCGCGTCACGTGATATTGCTCCGGAGTAAGCTTCTGCTTCCACTCCGACTCGCTCTTAGCCATTTTTTCCGCCATGAAGTATGCCCCCGTGATGTTGCCCAGCTTTGTCTGTAGCATCCGTCACAACAACATTGTGACATCTAACCTTGTCCTCCACAGGGCTGGCGGGCAACTATGATCGAAACGTCTGCGAGTCCCTCGGGCCGGGCTTCTCTCCTCAATGAGAGGCCCGGGCCCTTTATCTAGTCCGCCACTTCCTGCCCCATTTTGCGGTACTTGCCCCGAAAAAACAGCAGCGGCTCGCCCTGACGCACCACCACATCCTCCACCTCTGCAATAAAGATGCTGTGGTCGCCGGCCACCTGCGCCGACTGCAGTCTGCATTCCAGATACGCCAGCGCCCCGTGCAGTATCGGAGTTCCGTGCGCCGTGCGATCAAAGCACGCCCCGGCTTCCTTTTCGGCATGTTCGTGGGAGCGAACCGGCCGCGCATAATACTCGGAAATCACCTGCTGGTGCTCGGCCAAAATGTTGATCCCAAAGCGCTTCTTGGCATGCAGATGAGCATGGGTGTCCGCGCTGTGGTCCACGCATACCAGCAGCAACGCTGGATCGAGCGACACCGAGGCGAAGGCGTTGGCGGTCATCCCATGGACTTCGCCTTCCAAATCGAGAGTGATGATGGTCACCCCGGTGGCGAAGCACCCCATCGCTTTTCGGAATTCGGCTGGACTGAGGCTCATAGCGGGCGGTTGTCATGCCGCGACTGCCTACATTAGCACGGCGGTGGCCCACCCTGGTCAATGAGGGAAATCCCTGTCAACGTCGACGTTGAATAAATTTCTGCAATTGTGCGCCTCTAGTGTCGTTCTATGATTGCCCTCCTATGGCGTTGGGATTCCAAGTGAGCCGCACACCGATTGCCTCCCTAATTTTCTTCGGGATGACAGTTGGAACGCTGATTCTCGTATCGGCCTGCATATGTTCTGGACAGAATGCAGGAACCACGAAGCCCGAAGAAGCACCGCCCCCAGCGGGACTCGTTCAGATCGATAGGGTGCCGGCCAAGGGCTTTCTATATCCCTTCTACCTGTATGTCCCACCGGAGTTTCGCGAGAAGAAAAAGAATCGCCCGACGTACACATTGTTAGTGCTACCCAACAACACAGGCACGGCAGACGACGATTTCTCCATCCATGATCGTTCCGCCCGACAATTAGCCGAGCAGTCGTGCTCTATGGCATCCGAGCTGAAGGTGGCGCTGCTGGTGCCTGTTTTTCCCCGCCCGAAGTCAGATTGGCACGTATATACGCAGGCATTGGATCGCGATTCCTTGATCACGGGAAATGCAGATCTGAAACGATTGGATTTACAGTTGATCGCTATGATTGAATCCGCGCGTGCGCGTCTTCGTTCCGAAGGAGTGAGGATTCGCAAGCGCGTGCTGATGTATGGTTTCTCAGCCTCGGGCATGTTTACTAATCGGTTTACGATAATTCATCCAGATAGAATCGAGGCGGCGGCGTTTGGCTCGCCGGGCGGATGGGCGATGGCGCCGCTCGATTCTTGGAACGGGAAACCCCTTCGTTACCCGATAGGCACCGCGGACTTCGAAGCAGTGACACACAAGAAATTGGACAGAAAACTGTTGAAGAAAACACCTATGTTTTTGTTTATGGGATCTCTGGACACCAATGATTCCGTGATCTACAGAGACTCCTATGACCAGGAAGACCAGGACCTAATCTTCAGTCTGTTCGGCAAGACTCTAATGGCTAGATGGCCTATTACGGAGGCTATCTACCGCGACAATCTTCCACAATCGACTCTGAGGCTCTATCCCGGTGTAGGACACACCGTCACGAAGGAAATGGCTGATGACGTCGTTGTTTTCTTTGTCCAACACATGCATCGTTGATGAAACATCGCGATAGCGCTCATTAACTCCTGCCCGAGCCGGTGGTCAGTGCTCAGCGAACGGGTAGGTTCATATTGACTGCCACTGATCATTCCCGCCTCCATCTGTAACTCTGAAATTGCATCGGATAGGGGTCAAGAAAACGTCATGGCGCGCCAAGCGCAGATTTTTGCGTCCGCTCCGGGTCAGTCGGCAGCACCAAACGGGTTTTTACGCCGAACATCTCGTAGTCTGTGAACAGCCCCCGGCACCAGTACGTTTGATTGTGCTCGGCCTGCGTCGTAATGGTGACCGGGACAAGGTACTGAGTCCCGTTCTTCTCCAGCCAGCCATAAGTCATCACTCCCCACCAGCGGTACCACGGTCCGGAAAGGTCAAGAGCTTGCGAAATCCGCAAGATGATCCCCGACTCGTCCGTCCAGACTTCACCGTGGCAGTCGTAAAATTTCGTCGTGCTCCGCTGGAAGAAGCCGTAGCTCATCACAGACCGGAACAAGCACACGCCGTCCTCGACGTTCGCGGCATACTGGAACACGTGGACGGTGCGACTGCCCACCACGGCGTCCGGCGCTTGGTGGATTTTCAAGTCAAGCTCCGCGCCGACCATTCGAGGAAGCTCCGACCACTGATCGCCAGACACGATGGAACCGTTCAGCGGCGGGAAAGGGACGCTGTCGTAGAACTTCTTGTTGCCTTGGCGACGCCAGGGCTGCGCGCCATCCAGAATGAGCGTCTCGTATGCGTCCGTCACCTGCGGCTCGGGGCTGTCACGGCCCCAGGCGAATGTCTCGGTCGCGGTGAAGTGACGCATCGAGTCGGCGAGATGCTGCGCCGTGCGCCGCAGCTTGACTACCTCGGGCGGCTCCGCGGGACGCTGCGAAAGACCTTCGGCGCGGGTCCAGACGTAGGGCGGATACAGGTCTGCGGCGACCGGAGAGACGAACACCGTCTTCGGAAAAAGGGCCGCTTGCAGGTAGGGCTGCGCCCTCGCGACAAAGCCCGCGAGCTCCTTGACAGGCACCGCGAGCGCGATGCGGTCCTTGCCCTCGCCTATTTCGTTCAGGATGCCGACGATTTTTTTGGTGTTGCCGTCAACCACAATGCCGCCGCTGGCGCCGCCGCGCACCCGGCCCTCCTCGTAGCTGAAAGCCAGCAGACCTTGGCCGGTCTCGCCGATGAACTTGCCGTGCCAGTGAACCAGCCCGCGCTTCGGGTTCCAGTTGAACGGGTAGGCATAGATGTCCACTTCCGCCCCGTTCTCCAAATCGTCGGCGCCGAAGCCGATGCCATGGAAGTTCTTCACGGGATGCCGCATCTCATAAATGGCAAGGTCGTGAGCCGGGGTGTACTTCAGCGAGCCGCCCCAGCCAAGGTTCATGTCTTCGGCCCCCGCATCGTCCGGGTCGGAATCGAGGTAGCGGTGCGCGGAGAACACCCCCTTGATGCGGACGCACTTGCCCATGGCCTTAGCGACGTGGTAGTTGGTGCCCACGAAGCGGCAGTCCGGGTCGAGGCAAAACCCTGTGCCGAACTTCATGGTGAAAGGGGCAAGATGCTTGATGTCGGGCTTGAAATCCGTGATGGGAAAGACGACGCGCTCGGGAACGAATTCCTGAGCGCACACCGGGAGGGCAAAAGCGAATAGAAGGAGTATAGGACACAGTCGTCGAGCGTGGAGTCTTCTACGGCGGGGGAAGGCATAGCCACGACGGATGAGTCTTTGCCTGCTGAGCGCGGAGCCCGCGAGCAGGTTGATGAGAAGGAAATAATTTTGCACGGCCGTGTCGATCTCTCGCTAGGTATCGGCACGATCTGTTCCCCCTCTTCCAAAATTAGTGAGACTTCATGAACGAAGGTTCTGTAGTGCACGGACTCGGTTATCTCAGCGGACGGGCAGGTTTGTATTGACTGGCCACT
>PMXH01000291.1 GCA_003165855.1 Acidobacteriaceae bacterium
GGCGTTTCCGATTCGGCAGTCGCCTACATCGGGGACGATCTCCCGGATATTCCCTTGATGCGCCGCGCCGGCCTCGCCGTTGCCGTAGGCGACGCCGTCCCCGAAGTAAAACAGGCCGCGCACTACACTACGAAAGCCCTCGCCGGACACGGCGCAATCCGCGAAGCCGTTGAACTCGTTCTTAAATCCAAAGGCATGTGGGCAGCGATGATCGACAAAGCACGCGCGTGACAGCAGAGGATTGTACCGGGACGGGACCTGCCATCTAAGTAGCCGAAGGAGCGCGGCACAGCGCCGCACCTCCGGCAATGCCCGCATCGGCGCCATAGTGAGCGCTCACTAGAGGGATTTCCTGGCAATGCGAATTCACACACCAACTGGGCAGTTGGTTCTCGATTTCCTTGAAGAAGGGCCGCAGCATGGAAGCTGCGCCTCCGCCAATGATCATGACGTCAGGTTCGAGCAGATCCACTATGTTTCCCAGCCAAGCGGTCAGAACCAGGGCGGTTTCCTGTAGGACTTCTTTGGCCAGCAAGTCGCCTGCGGCATAGGCCCGGCCCACCATCTCGCTGGTGATCCGGTCGATGCGGCCTCCAGCCAGTTCAAGGATGGCAGAAGGGCGTCCGGCAGCAATTTTTTCGGAAGCTCTGCGGGCGATCGCGGGGCCGGACGCCAGAACCTCGATGCAACCGAGTTTGCCGCATCCGCAGCGCGGGCCGCGATAGTCGATGGTCATGTGCCCCCCCTCCGCTGCGGAACCGGTGCGGCCATGATAGATGTGGCGATCGAACACAATCCCGGATCCGATTCCGGTGCCGATGGTGGCGCAGAAAACGTTTCGATAGTCACGCCCGGCGCCCCACAGCGCTTCGGCCAAGGCGGCCGCGTTGCCGTCATTGTCGAGGTGAACCGGCAGTCGATAGGTCTTCGAGATCTCGGCCACCAGCGGAAAATTGCGCCAGCCTGGGAGATTCGGAGGGTTGATGACAACGCCCGCGCGCGGATCGAGCGGCCCGGGCGCGCAGATCCCGATGCCGGAAATCGGAAGGTCGGACTCGGAATCAAGCTTCACCGCGGCCCGAACCGAGTCGATCGATGCGATCACGGCAGCCAAACCTGCGACCGCATCATTTGCCACCATCGGCGTTCGCGTTTGATGAGTGATTTCGCCGGTGGCGTTCACCAGGCCGGCGGCCACTTTTGTCCCGCCGATATCCACGCCGATGACGTGCCCGTCTCCTGAGACTTGCGTCATGCTATGTGCACCGAGCTTCGGCAACGGCTGCTTCGCTGGCCTGGTTGGCGTCCTGTCTTTAGGTTTGATTTGCGATGGATTTCATTCCGTCTGGTCATGGAGGCGAAATCTGACGTAACGGCAATGGTAAACTATTTGGACGAGGGATGGGCGCGTAGCTCAGTTGGTAGAGCAATGCCCTTTTAAGGCATGGGTCGCAGNNCGCGCTCACCAAGATTTCAAAGTACTTTGCTGATTTGGGCAGGGTTGATCTCAGGCACTCTCGGACACCCTGAAGGGCTTCTACCCAGTTGGGGCAGCGCTCCGCGCTTTCAATTTCTCGGAGAATTTCGCCGGCAGCACCATCTGGACGACCTTCCTGTGTGCCTTCTGCTGGTCGGCGGAAACCGCTTGTGCGTAGAGTTCCAAGGTTATCTTGGGAGTGGTGTGACGAAGTTGCGATTGTGCGACCTTCACATTCTCGCCGTTCGAGATCAGCAATGTCGCGAGTGAGCGGCGCAGCGTGTGCCACCCAATCGGCGCTTGCTTGCTGCTCTTGAGCCCCGAGACTCGCTCTATTACAGGGCGAATGTGACGTCGGAAAAGGATTTGATACGTATACGGGGTCTTGCCATGGTAGTGCGGACTGGCAAAGATCCAGTCTTCGTCCCCGCGATAAGGTGTGTGCTCGCGCCAGAGACGAAGCACATTCAGAACAGGTCGAGCGAGGGGCAGAGCGTTGCTTCTGCTCTTGGTATCCTTCAACTCGCCTTGCACGAACGCAAATTCGGATCGAAGGATGCCGGTGTGCCAACCGACATTTCTCCACTTCAACGCGACTAATTCTGAGGCCCTCAACGCCGTGACCGCATCGATGAGCGCCATCGTTGCTTCGCGCAGGGGCAACTGTTCGAGAGTTTGACGCACGACATCGGGCGGCAGAATCACGCGAGTGATGGAGATTCTGTTGCTTTGCCGCACGCCAGTTGAGGCCCCGCGGTGGCCAGGCGTCCCGCCTTGACCGCAAACGGGATTGCGTTCCACGAACTCCCACCGAACCCCGTGCGAGAAGATCGCGGACAGGATGTTCTTGATCTTCAGCTTGGTCCCGTCTGGGCGCTCGATTTTGTCCAGCCAATCTTGAACTTGCATGGTTTTCATGTTGTCGGCAACATGACCGCGCCACGCAGGCTCGATCCAGTTCTTGATATACGATTGGTTTCCCTTGCGGGCGGATTTCGACAAGCGCGGGAGTTCGTGATTCAGGTAATGGTTGATTAGTTCCCCAAACGTAAAAGATCTGAGGCTCAGGGATTGCTTTTGTTCGTTGAGGCGACAACGTAGCCGCTCGGCCTCTCTGTTGGCCGTCGCTTCCGTAGGGAATTTCTTCGTTGTGCCGATTACTTCCTTGTGTTGGCGCCGCTGGCCGTGTATCTCTTCGCTCCAGCGGAATACCCACACCATACCAATTGCTCTTTTCTCCTTGCAAAGCATACCCGCGTTGTAGCGGATAGGCGTGCGGCGATCGTGACTCAAATGGCCCTCCTTTGCGCCTTGTCACGACCAGCTTCTCCATGACCGGAATTTACCTGAGCGCGAAGGTGCTCCGCAAGCTCTGAAATGAGGAAGTACCATCTCTTGCGGGAACCAGTGCCGAATGGGTGAGCCGGAATTCGGCCCTCTCTCGCCATCTGCTTTATGCTGCGAGCCGAATAGTGCAAGAATTCAGCAGCAGCGTTGGCTTCGACGAACGGCTCCAGTATCTCCTGTAGGGCGTGGCGTTGCGGAATTGAGCGTCTAGGAGGCTTGGGGTTATTTGTATTCCATCCTGCAGACGACGGTGAACGATCAATGATCTCAGTGGTTCTGTTGGAGTTTGCGGTCTGGGATGTCGCTGGTTGCTTCCTTGCCATCGGCTGGGGCATGGTTCATCTACT
>PMXH01000029.1 GCA_003165855.1 Acidobacteriaceae bacterium
TATCGCGAGCGCCAGATGCAGTTTGGCATGCGCTTCAGATTCTGAGAGCGAGCTTCAAGCACTCCCAAGAGCGCCATTCGCTCCCCAATGCAGGCGGTCGCTATAATCAGCGACGGCAATCGACCGGGCGTATCGCGCGCATTGGATAGATTGCAGGCGCCCTCCCTATACACAACCGGAGAATTAAACGTTCACTAGAAAACTCAGCCTCAAGTCAGGACTAGCGCTCAGCCTCCCGGTGCTGGCTTTCATCGGCCTGTTTGCCTTGTTCTCACCTGCCTCCGCCGCCTTCGCTCAAAATGAACACGTAAAGCTGGCTCCTCCGGGAGATCACCTCGACGCGCCCGGCCCGCTGGCGACCGGTCTTTCGCCCAAGCTCACCAGGCCCGAACTAGCCAAGGCCATGAAGCTGGTGGCTGACTGGCAACTGGGCCGACTGCCTGCCGAAACCCAGTACGACTGGACCTGGGCCGCGTTGTACGCCGGTTTCATGGGCGTTCCCGATGCGGTAGCCGATGATAAATACAAGCAGGCGATGATGGACGTAGCCGGCAAGCTCCAGTGGTCGCCCGGTCCGCGCATGGAACATGCCGACGACCAGGCCGTGGGCCAGATGTTCATGGAGCAGTACTTCTCGCACAAGGACAAAGAGATGATGGAGCCGATGCGCGCCCGCCTCGACGCCGAGATTGCCACGCCCGACGATCCGGCCAAGGCGCTCTGGTGGTGGTGCGACGCGCTGTTCATGGCGCCACCCGTCTACGCCGACATGGCCAAGGCTACCGGCGACAAGAAGTATCTCGACTTTATGGATCGCGAGTGGGACATCACCACCAACCTGCTCTATGACAAAGACAAGCACCTCTACTCGCGCGATGCCAGCTATCTGAGCAAGCACGAGAAGAATGGTGAGAAGCTGTTCTGGTCGCGCGGCAACGGCTGGGTGATGGGCGGCATTGTCCGCGTGTTGAAGGTGCTGCCGAAGAACTCTCCGCTTCGTCCGAAATTTGAAGCACAGCTCAAGGAGATGGCCGCCGAAGCAATCTCCATCCGCCGCGACGACGGTCTCTGGAGCGCAGGCCTGCTCGACAAGGACTCCTACACCTTGCCTGAAGTCTCGGGAAGCGCCTTCATCACCTATGCGCTGGCCTGGGGCGTGAACGAAAAAATACTCGACAAGAAAACCTACTGGCCCGCGGTCGAAAAAGCCTGGGGCAGCATGTTGACCCATGTGTATGCAGACGGCCGGCTCGGCTCCATTCAGCCCGTCGGCGGATCGCCCGGTCCCTACACGGAGACGTCGAGCTACAACTACGGCGTGGGCGCATGGCTGCTGGCCGGTTCTGAAATCTACCGCACCGCAAAGTAGTTCTCTGTTTCCATTCGGCGCCCCGGCGAAGCTCGTTCCCTTTAGCCGGGGCGCATTGCTAGTGCGCGGCGGTTGCGTGCGGAGCAGCCACCACATGCTTTTCTTCAGGCCTTATGGGATCTGATGCGCCCTTCAGCATGTCGGGATCCATCTCCGCTATGTCCACGCGGTAGCTCACGCTCTTTGCCGTGGGAAAATTCGCGGGAACCTTCTGCGTGACCACGCCTGTGGCCACCCACTCGGTGCCGCGCTGGAAGGTGGTGGTGAAGCCCACGCAACTGAGCGCATACACATCGTGGCCCATCACGGTATGAAAGATGCGGCCCTTGCCGTAGTGCAACACCATGAGCATGGGCTCTTCGTGACCTGTGCCCTTGTTCTGCAGATCGGAGTGCGCAGTGGCCAGCACCGTCATATTCTTGCCGGGGCCGCGCAGCTTGCCGTAAAGTTCATCCGCGGTATGCATCCACACCGGCGGCAATCCCTTCATGATCGGGTGCTCGGCTGCGCGTGTCATCACTTGATAGGGAAGCCGGTTGCCGTGCATGCCCGCCGTTCCCGGCGTGGGATCGGACACCAGCTTGCCGTCCTGAAAATACCAGTAGGGCCCGGCTTTCTCGTCGCGATTCCGCCAGCCGCCGATGCCGGCCATTTCATTAAAAGCCGGCCAGTTGGGAAAGGCGTTGTCGGTGGCATGCACAATCACCAGGCCGCCGCCGTCGCTCACGTATTTTTCAAAACGCGTGCGCATCTCCGCCGGCCAATCGGGCGCATCGTAGTTCATCACGACGGCTTTGTAATGGTCCAGATTCGGTTCGAAGCCGCTGAAGTCCTGGTCGGATGTAGGAGCCGTGACCACCGTGACTTCAAACAGGCCGGTATCTTCAAGCTCCTTGCGCAGCACCGTCGTGGTTAGCCGCCAGTTGTGGTAGGCACCCCCGCTCTGCCCGTCGAGAATCATCACCTTGATGGGGGCGCCGTGGCTCATGGCCATGCCCACACCGTGGCCCGTTGGTGGAATCGCGGGTTGACCCGCTCCTTGACCCTGCGCTGCAAGCGCGCACAACATGGCGCCCAGCAAAACTACAAACGATCTCCGCTTCATCTGTTTCCCTCACTACCCTTGCCGCATCATCGGTTCATCTCCGTTAGAGCGGCGGAGTTTTTCTCGAAGAGAAGCATACTCCACCGGGCGCGCAGACGGCTCTCACGAGCTTTGCCGCGGAAACCACTCCGTAGTAACCGCGCTCACCCGCAATGCCGGTTCAGGAATCGGATGCGCTTCCCATACTTTCAATTCGTTGCCTGCGCGCCGCTCCGTCATCACCGCGATTCGGTGCCCCGCATGATCGAGCAGGCAGAATTGCCATCGCTCCGCCCGGTCGTTCAGGCTCTCATCCACTTCGAGCCGCACTTGCTCAGCTCCGCCAAACACAAATGCAAACTTGTCGAGCGGAATCGCAAGACCCAT
>PMXH01000043.1 GCA_003165855.1 Acidobacteriaceae bacterium
GATGCAGGACTGGCCGTTGTTGATGACGCGAGCCTCTACGGCCGTGGCCACGGCAGCGTCGAGATCGGCGCTGGGCATCACGATAAAAGGATCGCTGCCACCCAGTTCCAGGACAACTTTCTTGATGCGCTTCGCAGCTGCAATTCCGACCTGAATGCCGGCCTGCTCGCTTCCGGTGAGCGTGGCCGCGACTACACGCGGGTCGTTGAGTATTGCGTCCACCTGCTGGGAGCCGATGAGCAAGGTCTGAAACGCACCTTGAGGAAATCCAGCCTCGAGAAAAATCTTCTCGATCGCTAGCGCGCATTGGGGCACGTTTGAAGCGTGCTTCAACAATCCAACATTGCCCGCCATCAGCGCCGGAGCGGCGAAGCGAAACACCTGCCAGAAAGGGAAGTTCCACGGCATCACGGCGAGAATGGGCCCGATCGGACGGTAGCGGATAAAACTTTTCTTGGCGCCGGTTTCGATAATTTCATCCGTAAGGAAGCGCTCGGCGTTCTCAGCGTAGTAGCGGCAGCCTCCAGCCGACTTCACCGCCTCAGCTACGGCGGCTTTGTAGGGCTTGCCCATTTCGAGCGTCATCAAATGAGCGAATTTCTCTTTATCGCGTTCGAGGATCTCGGCAGCCCTCGCCAGCCGGCGGGCGCGCTCGGCGAAAGGAGTCTTGCCCTCGGCGTGAAAAGCGGCGACTGCCAGTTCGAGCTTCTGCTCGATCTGGGCGCCGGAAAGCGGTTCAAAGGTCTGGATTACTTCGCCAGTGGCGGGATTCGTAGTGGCAATGGGCATGATGAATGCTTCCTTCCGAATGGGGTGTAGGAGATCGCTAAAAGCCGTCGGCTTATTCTCTGCCGGCGCGCTAGGAGATGGAAAGCCCCAGCGGTCATACCACTATACCATTGCTCGGATGCGCTTCGCTCCCCGCTTGCGAAGGATGCGATGAAGCTACTCCACGAAGAAATCATTCCCCAGTTTGACGAACAAGACAAATCATAAAGGACTCCCTGCATGATTCAGGGCTCGATCAGCTCCTCTAAGAGAGGATGCTTTGCCACGGAAAACGGATTGGCGACGGTCACTCCGTTCCAGGTGAAGCCCGGCTGAAGATCCTCGGAGAGCAGAAGACGACACCCGGCGGCTGCAGCGGCAGCGAAAATAACGGCGTCCCAGATGCTGAGGTTGTGGCGCGCGGCTAAGTCGGTGCCGGCGACTAGAATCGCGGGTGAGGTCTCGATCAGGGGAAAGGCGTCCTGCCAGCTTAAGATCGCGGCGCGCGCTCGTTCCGGCGAACGGCCCGCCTTGCGCACTAGGACGTGGAACAGTTCTCCTAGCGCTTGGACGGGCAAGAAGGTGGCGTTGGCGGGTAGTTTCGCGATGATTTCGAGAGCGGTATTCTTTCTCGCGGCGCCGTTGACCCCCTCGGCGTAGGCCAAAACATTGGTGTCGAGTGCCAGCCTCACGGTATCCGCCTAGTCGTATAGATCTTCCCTTTTCCAGCGGCCTATCTTGACGACGCGCTCAGCTCGCAAGCGGGCGAGCAGAGACGCTCGGGCGCGCACCGCGGTGGCCCGGTCCTCTTTGAAGGGAGCAATGCGCGCTACAGGCTTGCCATGGCTAGTCACAACGTAGCTTTGTCCTTCGCGGACGTCCCGCAGCAGCTGAGAAAACTTCCGGTTCGCGTCGGCAGCCGAAATTGCCTTCTCCATGTTCCAACCCCGAAGTAGTTATATTACCTACTTTTAATGGAAGCTGTCAAGGCGTTTGGTTTACAATTGACTGTCCCAAGCATTCATCTCTTCAGCACTGATTCGGAGGAATCTTATGAAGCTTACCCCTGGAAAACTTGCCGGTCTTAGAAATGTCTCGAACGAACATGGTGTGATTGCTGCGGCTGCGATGGACCAGCGCGGGTCGCTGCAGAAGTCGCTGGGCAAAGAAAAAGGCGGCGAAATCAGCGACGCCATGATGGAAGAATTCAAGACACTCGTCACTGAAGTCTTGACGCCGCATGCCAGCGCCATCCTGCTCGATCCGGAGTGGGGACTGCCAGCTTCGAAGCGGCGGGCCAAGAACGCCGGGTTGCTGCTCGCTTACGAGAAGACTGGCTATGACAAGACCGGTCCGGGACGGTTGGGAGATTTGCTGGATCACTGGTCGGCGCGACGGCTGAAGGAAGCGGGCGCGGACTGCGTGAAGATTCTGCTTTACTACACTCCATTCGATCCCAAGGACGTGAACGACAAGAAGCACGCCTGGGTCGAGCGCATTGGCGACGAGTGCCGCGCCAATGACATCCCCTACTTCCTGGAGTTCGTTGGCTATGATGAAGGCGCGGACGAGAAGGGCTTGGAATACGCCAAGAAGAAGCCGCACATCGTCACCGAGAGCATGCGGGAGTTCAGCAAAGATCGCTATGGCGTGGACGTGCTGAAGGTCGAAGTGCCGATCAACATGAAGTTCGTCGAAGGCACGAAATCCTTTGCCGGGCAGAAGGCGTACACCCGCAAGGAAGCGATGCAGCTCTTTCTGGATGCGGCCACGGCTGCGACCAAGCCTTTCATTTACCTCTCGGCCGGGGTGAGCAATGCGGAATTCAACGAATCGTTGGCCCTGGCCGCCGAAAGCGGCGTCAAGTTCAACGGCGTGCTCTGCGGCCGCGCCACCTGGAAGGATGGCATTGCCATCTATGCCGAAAAGGGCGTCGGGGCCTTCCGCGACTGGCTGAAGTCGGAGGGCGTGAAGAACATTGAAAACGTCAACCAGAGCTTGCAGGCCGCGACTTCGTGGTTTTCGCACTATGGGGTGGAGAGCGCCGTCGGGCGGTAAGCTGACGGCCGATTTTGCGGAAGGTGTGTTCCGAAAAACAGCCGGTGATCGCTCTGGCAACCAGGAAATTGCTGCTGGAGTGGTCGTTGGATCGGGAGGCGTGCCTGCGGGCACGCCTTTTTGTTGCCGGTAATCCGGGCCGGCGCCAATATTGCACTTGCCAAAAATCTCCTGGAGCGATACAAAGCCGACATAGCGAAATCATGCAGCGCAGCACACAGTCGGAAACGAAGGAACATCAAGGAGATTCTCATGAGCGTCATCGATCGCCGGGGTTTTGTGAAAGCGGTTTCCGTGGCCGCCGGGGCTACGGTGTTGGCTGGAGCTAATCCGGTCATGGCCGCAGAGAAAAAAATGGAAGAGGGCAAGTCCTCCTCTATGAAAACAATCTACGAAGTCTTCGCTCTCAAGTANNATCAACTACTACATTTGGGCAATCCGCGCCAAAAACGGCGAAACTACCCTGGTGGACACCGGCACCGGCAAAGCCTGGGGGCCGAAGTTCAAAGGGTTCTTCCCGCCCGAGCAGATGGTGGCGCGCATCGGAATCAAGCCCGAGCAGGTGAGCAAGATCATCGTCACCCACATGCACTTCGACCATATCGGCGGTATAACCGACTTCGCGAAGGCGTTTCCCGGCGCCAAGTTCTATGTACAGAAGACGGAATTCGACTTCTGGGTCAACAGCCCGATATCGCAGAGAGCCCCCTTCAAGCTGCTGCAGAACCCGGATGCCAATAAGGCTTTCGGCGAGCTGGCCAAGGGGCCGCGGGTCATCCAGATCAACGGCGATATGGTGATTGGCCCCGACATGCAGCTGCTGTTGGCGCCAGGCCATACGCCGGGACTACAGGCGGTGCTGATCCCCACGGCCAAGGGTCAAACCATCGTCGGCTCCGACAGCGCGCATCTTTTCAGAAGCTTCAAAGAGGATATACCCAGCGGCTTGATCACCAACCTGCCGATCTGGATGGAGACCTACGNNAGACATTACGCAGTTGGCGTAAAGGACGTCTGGGCCACTCGCGATGGAAGGACGGAAGTGCCCGCCCTTTTGCCTCCGAACAACCGCAAAAGGGTGGGCTAGAGTTGAGAGGGCGAGTTATTTATGAACTGGTTGGAAGGAAAACGCTACTATCGCTGGATTATTCTAGTCGCCTGCATGCTGGTCTACTGCACCTCCCAGCTTGTGCGTTGGAATTATGCCAGCATTACCAAGTACCTTTCGACCGACCTGGGCATGGGCAAGCCGGAAATAGGATTGTTGGGCTCGGCATTTTTCTACGCCTATGCAATCGCGCAAATACCCTGGGGCATGGCTACCGATTTATGGGGCGGCAGAAAGGTCATCCCGGTTGGAATATCGGTGCTGGCCTTGTTTCTGGCAGGGTTCGCGTTCAGCACAACTTTTACGCAAGCGATCGTATGGCGAACCCTGATGGGATTCGTCGCCGCCGCCGGATATG
>PMXH01000243.1 GCA_003165855.1 Acidobacteriaceae bacterium
GCCATGGGGTCACGCGAATCGTAGCCATCGACTACCATTGGATTCGCGGGGTGCCGCTCCCAGTTCCAGAGATCGACTGAAGTGGCGAGATGAATGCGATACTTCGCGTGGTCTCTTCCGCCGGCGCAGTAGTACATCCAGTAAAGGCCCTGATGCCTGAGTACATACGGGGCCCACACAACCCTTTCATTGTATTTTCTGGTGGCGTGCATAACGGACGATTGCTTGGTCCACGGACCCATGAGATCTGGAGCGGTAGCATGGGCGAGGAACTTTTCCTGATAGGGGTTCGCGGGTTCGCGATGGGTGATGCCGAAAAGATGCCACTGACCATCCTCGGCGCGAATGAAAGTGTGGTCGTTGATGTACCACCGTTTTTCTTCTCCGATCGATGGATCGTAGATTTTGTTGAATCCACCGACTCGAAATGCAGGCTTGGGCGGGGCTGTAGCGATCTGCGTTGGACTCGCCATCAATCGCCAGGGCGCGGCAAGGCCGGCAACGATCGAGCCGCTAGCGAGGCCGAGACTCTTCAAAACCAGGCGGCGGGCGAAAAAGAATTCTGGCGAATGGCGCGGCGCGGTTCGAATCACGCGTAGCCCTTTTTCTTCCAGACTTCCCAATCAGCGCGAACAGCGTCGAGCATGGACTCGGCGGCGTGGTGCAGCCACTTCCCTTTTTGTTTGGCGATATGGCGAAGAACGAGTTTGCGGGCGGACGGGCTGCCGAGATGGATGTTGGCAGTCTCCCATCCCATGGCGTGCAGGAGGCGGAGTTCGGTGTCGGGAGCGCGCAGGGAGGCGAGTTCGATGCGAGAGCAGTCGGGGGCAAGACGGCGAACGATCCAGCGTCCACGCAACTGGACGAAAGGATCGGGACAGCGCACGGCCCGTTTGATGATGGTCTGGTAGAGGATTTCGGCGGGGCCTTCGTTTTTTCCGGCGCGCCTCTTAGCCTCAACGGTCTGCGCCCAGTGCGCGGCCGAAGGAACCAGAGCCTTAGCTTCGCGGGCGATGCGGCCTCCGTTCCAGTCGGCAATTGCCACATAGCGGGCGTGGCCAAGACTGCCCAGTCCAGCAGTTCGGTGGGCAATGCGAAACGGAACTCCGGCGGACTGCATTAAATGTTGTAGAGCGTCGATGGCGCTGACGGGGCATTCGGTCCTGAGGGTTGGGAGCGCGTCCATCTTCTGCCAGAAGTGAACGGGATCGCGGAGTTCCCCTTGGGCAATGCGGCGCAGCCATTGATGCCTTTCCCCGAGGACGAAGGGGCAGCCTTTTTCCTGCATGGATTCGCGATAGCCTTCCAGCATTGCTCCGCAAATGTCTTCGCGTTTGAGGGGGAGACTTCCGGCTTCGACGGCCAGATGAGCGCTGACGGCGAGGCGGACCAAGTCAATGGTGTAGGCCATAGGTCCGGCTTCATCGAAATCGTTGACGCCCCAGATGAGGCGGCCTTCTAGGTCGCGCCAGGTGCCGAAATTTTCGATGTGAAGATCGCCGACGGCGAGAACGGGCGGAGCCTGGCTAAGTTCGGGACAGACCTGAGGCCAGAGTTGCGCCCAGCGGTAGTAAGTGGCACGGAAAAACATGAAGACGTCCGCCTTCATGTTGGCGTGTTTAAGGCGGAGATCTCTCTGGTCGATTCGAGTGCGTTGGGCCAGCCAGGCTTCGAACTGGCGGGAGGCTTTGACTACATTCATGCGGGCAACGATAGCGGCGGGGAGAAGAGGAAGTCAAATGACGGCGAAAGCTGTTCACCACCCTTCGACTCCCCTCAGGGCAGGCTCCATCACAGAGACCCAGAGAAGAACAATAAAGAGAACAATTGCAATTAGAGGCTCCTCTGTGAGTCTGTGTCTCTTTGGTGAAAATAACAACCGGCGCAAGGTGCGAACTCGTCAGTCCACGCCTTGCGCCGGCTACGCGCCCAGAGGAGGCGCAAGCTTAGTGTTTAAAGAAGGCGGCGTTGCTCTCGATGAAAGGCTTCTTGTCGTCGGGGACATCGTCGGCGGCGAGCATTGAATCCGACGTGCAGGCCGGGACGCAAGCGCCACAATCGATGCACTCAGCGGGATCGACAAAAAGCTGAGTGGCCTCTTCGAAGCCGGGCTCATCCTGCTTGGGATGAATGCAATCGGTGGGGCAGACATCGACGCAGAGGGAATCCTTGATGCAGGAATCAGTGATTACGTAGGGCATGATTAAGAAAATCTCCGATATAAGATTCAGCGTTCTGGTTCCGCTCGATTTTCAGTGTAGCGGGGAGAAGGATATGAGGCCGTGACGTGGATCACGGTTGGGTGTGAGGTTGGCACGGGCTGCAGGGCGACGAGAAGGGCCGGGATGACGAGAATCACGCAGATGAGTGACGGCGGTCACGGAAATGAAGATGGCAGCAGTGGCAGAATGGCGACATTGAACTAGTCCTTACTAGTTGGAAGAATCGCCCGGTCCCAACCCACAGAACCCCACAAGCCGTAACCCCAGACGGCGGGACCGGGCGCCTTAAAAAAACCAAGCAGATCGCAAGGCTGTTCAAGTTTCCAAGCTCGATTCACGGCAGCGTGGCAGCGTCTGAAGCGGCCCACCTGCGGCCCGATAAACTTGGGCACTGGACAGCCGAGGGCGGTTGTCCCCACACGAGTGTGTGTCTGGCCTGACACGGTGACCTCGCGTGACCACTCCTTGCGTCGGTAATACCTCCCGTAAGTCATTCTTTTTCAACCCAGTAAAGGTTGGTGCTCGTCCTGCGATATAGGTTTGCGTGCGGCGAGCGGTGTGCGGGCTTCCGGCTTCCGGCTTCCGGNNCGGCTTCCGGCTTCCGGCTTCGATTGGAATGAGTTCGCTGCGGAGTGGATTCGAAAAAACTTTGGAGAGGGAACGAGTATGCAAATGGCGATCACATTCATGGCGGTGGTGGCGGGAATGGTTTTTTCGTTGGCAGTGGCGCTGCTGGCGGAGGAATTTATTTTCGGGCAGGTCTTCCGGCTGTTCTTTGTTCGACAATCTGTGCAGCAATCCGTCCCGCAATTTGTCCGGCAGACGGTAGGGGCGGAAACGGAGCAGAAGGGCTAACAGACAAAGGAAGACAGCGATATCGGTGATGAGGTACTGGGTGGATTCTCACCGATTGATCAGTGTCGCACCGGAGTGAACGGTGAGATATGATGCGAACAATTCGGTAGAACGGTTGCGGGCGGGAGCGGACGGAACCCGGCGGCTGGACGAGGTGTGGTTGGAAAGAGAAGAATGATGTTTCGCCGCAAACTGCTGGGGGTATTCGCGCTGACGGTGTTTCTGTCGGTGGCGGCGGTGGCGTGGCTGGTGTCAGAGGTAACGCGGCGAGCTTTCGTGCGCAGCGAAGATGAAAGAACGGCGGCACTGGTGACGCAGTTCCGGCGCGAGTTTAATCAGCAGGGCGAGGACGTGGCGCGGAGAGTGGAGACGATAGCCGCGTCGGAAGCCGCGAGCCGCATGGCGTTGGCGTTGAATCGTGCGCCGGCGGATTCGGGTCCTTATTTTGAGTCGGCGAAGACGATAGCGGAGAACAGTCAACTCGACTTTCTGGAGTTTGTGGAAAGTGATGGGACAATCGTCTCTTCGGCGCAGTCGCCGGCGAAGTTTGGATATCCCGAGGGTGCGGCCGGCAGTTTTTCCGGGGCGGCTGATCAGGAAGCATTTCTGAAGCAGGAAGAATTGCAGGATGGAACAGCGCTGGGGTTGTTTGCGGTACGCGCGACCCTGGTGGGAGAGCGGCCGGTCTATGTGATGGGCGGGCGGCGACTGGATAAGGAGTTTCTCTCGGGGCTGGACTTGCCGGTTGGCATGCGGGCGCTGCTGTATCAGAATCGCGGGGATCGGTTTTCGGCGGAGTTACTGATCGATCCTTCCGCATCTTCTTCCACTTCTACATCTTCTTCCGACAAATTGCGCGCCCCGGAAAAGCTGGAACCGCTGATCGATGCGGTGGGGCAATATGGGCAGGAAATGACGGGAGTTGTGGCGTGGTCGGGGGATCGGGCGGAGGATGAAGTGTTTCATGCGATCCCGCTGCTGGGAGCGGGCAAGGGCAAGGAACGTCCACTGCTGGCAATTCTGCTGATCGGAAACTCGCGGCGGACGTATGTGGAGTTGATGCGGCACATCCGGTCGGCGGCGTTGATCGTGGGAGGCGGAGGAATTCTGCTGGCAATTCTGCTGAGCAGTTGGGCGGCGGCGCGGGTAACGCGTCCGGTGGAGCAACTGGCGCACGCGGCGCAGGAAGTGGCGGCGGGAAATTGGGATGTGCGAGTGGATGTGTTGGGCGATGACGAGCTGGGGCAATTGGCCGATTCGTTCAATCGAATGACCACCGAGTTGCTGGGGCAACGAGAACGGTTGTTGCAGGCGGAGCGGGTGGCGGCATGGCGGGAGCTGGCGCGGCGGCTGGCGCATGAATTGAAGAACCCGCTGTTTCCGCTGCAGCTTACGGTGGAGAATCTGGTGCGGGCGCGGCAGCAGAATCCGGAACAGTTTGAGGAAGTGTTCCGAGAAAGTTCGAGAACGCTGCTGGCGGAGATTGCGAATCTGAAAGGAATTATTGGGAGGTTCAGCGAGTTCTCGAAGATGCCGCAGCCACAGTTGCAGCGGGTGCAGGTGAATGAAGTGATTCGCGGCGTGGTGCAGCTTTTTCAGGCGCAGCTGGAAGCGCCGGGGCGTGCGAAGATCAGCTGTGAGCTGGAGCTTGATCCGCACCTGGAAGCGGTGGCGGCGGACGCGGAGCTGTTGCACCGGGCAATTTCGAATCTGGTACTGAACGCGATGGACGCGATGCCGCAAGGGGGAGTGCTCACACTGCGCACGCGAACGGAAGACGCCAAAGTGCTGATCGAAGTTGAAGATACTGGTTCGGGGCTGACGCCGGAGGAGTGTGCGCGGATCTTTACTCCTTATTATACGAGCAAGCGTCACGGCACCGGACTGGGGCTGGCCATTGTGCAGTCGGTGGTGAGCGATCATGGTGGGAGCATCCGAGTAAAGAGCGAGCCGGGACGAGGGACATCCTTTGTGATTGAGTTGCCCAGAGGATTGGAACCGGCGCAGAACGTTGGATGAAATGGGTCAGAGATTGGGAGGACGGTTGCCGACGAAAGCACATCTGCTGATTGTGGACGATGAAGCGAATACGCTGGCGTCGCTGGCGCGGGCGTTCCGGCTGGCTGGACATGAGGCCACGGTGTGCGACAACGCGGGCAAGGCGCTGGAACTGGCCAAGGCGCAGAACTTCGATGTAATCCTCTCCGATGTGGTGATGCCGGGCAAGGGAGGACTCGCTCTGCTGGAGGAATTGAAGGCGCAGGGCGTGACGGCGCCTGTCGTCATGATGTCAGGGCAGGGAGATATTGAAACGGCGGTGCGGGCCACGCGGGCGGGCGCGCTGGATTTTCTGGAGAAGCCGATCTCGACAGAAAAACTTTTGCTGACGGTGGAGAATGCGCTGAAGCTGCGCCGGCTGGAAAGCGAGAACCGGCAACTCAAGCAGCGGTTGGGCAAACACGAGATTGTGTGGCAGGGCACGGCCATGCAACGCGTGATGGCGCAGGTGGAGCGGGTAGCCGCGAGTGAGACGCGGGTTTGCATCCTGGGAGAAACGGGGACGGGAAAAGAGCTGGTGGCGCG
>PMXH01000423.1 GCA_003165855.1 Acidobacteriaceae bacterium
GCGTTGTAGTTGGACTTGCCGGTGGAATTTTCATTCATTATGTAAAACGTTGCCCCGGTGGGACCGTTTCCATAGACATCCGGAACCGCGTCGTAGCCGGGAATGCAGCCTGGCCCGCCCGCTGGGTAACATGGAAATGTATTCGCGCCTACCGTGTACGAACTCGCTTGGGCAAAGGCGATATCCGTGGCCGTGATGGTTGCCTGCCCGGGCTGGTTGATGTCGAAGAAGCGCCACAAACGATGACCCTGCGAGCCCACATAGCTTAACTGCAGCATGGCGTGGCTGCTGAGCTGTTGCTGGATATTGAGGTTGTAGTTCTCCATGTAAGGTGTCTTAATATTGCGATCGAAGGCGAAGACGTCGCACTCATAGCTGCACGTCGATTCGTCCCCATATAACGGCTGGCCGAAACCGATCTGCCCGCCAATTGCGCCTGCCGAGTTAATCGGGGACGGTCCAACCGGATTGTAAGCCGGGCCCGGGTCGAAGAATGGCGGGTACGGAAGGTGGCCCAGCACCATGTCCTGCGAAAAGGCGTCAAAGAACAGGCCAAACCCCGCACGGACTACCGTTTTCCCCTTTCCGTTCACATCCCAAGCCGCGCTCACGCGGGGGGCAAAGTCCTTTTTGTCGGGGTTATACAAGCTGCTCAATCCTGGCTGACCGACCTGGGTCAGCGTGAATGTTTGCGCCACAGGATCAAGCGCGGTGATGTTGCTCAGAAGGTTGTTCTTCTCCTTCACCACGCCGAAATAATCCCAGCGTAAGCCATAGTTGAAGGTCAGGGTCGAGGTTGCTCGAAAACTGTCCTGGACGAAGAAACCGAAATTGTTTTCGAAAGTGTGCCGAGTCGAATTGCCGGCGTATTGGAATCCGCCATCGACAAAGCCCGCGAGGAAATCCTGAAGGCCGGTGTTGTTAGGGTCGGCTCCTCCACCGGAGAAACTCAACCTTCCTCGGAAATACTTGTCGAAATACTGCTGCACTGAAGTGCGGTGGAAGTCCACCCCAAATTTGAAGTCGTGCTTGTTGATCTTCCAGCCGAAGTTGTCGATGATCTGATTGTTCGTATCAAATCGGTGACGCGGGTCGCTATTGTTCGCGCCCAATTGGGAAACGCCGCTGACGAGGATAATCGGAAGTCCGGAATCGAATGTTCCACCGTTGCACTGGGCGGTGCTGGCGGCGGCGCAGAGTCCGATCGAGCTAGGATGGAAATTCTGATCTCCGGGGAAGAATCCTTCGGCGAAGCGGTTCCATCCGTACCGCAGTTCATTCACTTTGTTTGATCCGATGGTGCGCGTATAGGAAAGCGAGACCAGCTGCACTCTCGTCGGGGTGTAGGTGTTGAAACCCGGCAACTGACCTCCGCTGGCCGTAAGCTCAAGCGGGAAGGACTGGACGCTGTCACCAAAAAAATAGCGGCCGGTAAGGATGTTATTGGGGTTGAAGCTATGGTCGATCTTGGCGATAAAGCTCGTCAGTTTGTTGAACGAAGGCGACACGACCGAGGCGGTCCCATTGGTGGACACGACTCCCGGATTCGGGTCTGACAGATTGGGTGCTGGCCACGGGTGCTGGGCAAGCAAGGCTGGAATTACCCCAGACGGGTCCGTGGAGTCGCTGGGACTGAGAGATCCATCCGCGGCGGTCCCCGTAGGCACAGACGCTTGAGTCACCACGCCCACTGGCTCCTCCTGCCCTTCGTAATCCAGATAGAAGAAGGTCCTGTCTTTCACGATCGGTCCGCCCAACGAGGCGCCGTATTGATTGTTATGGAAGGGTGCTTTGGGGTTCGAGACCAGCTGCCCCGTACCGGGGTTCACTATTTTCGTCGGATTGAAGTAGTTACGCGCGTCGAGTGCATTATTGCGGAAGTAATCGGCGGCCGAACCGTGCAGGGTGTTCGTCCCGCTCTTGGTCACGATGTTAACCACCGCGCCAGCATTACGACCGTATTCCGGTGCGAAGTTTGACAGCACGTTCACTTCGGCGACGGCGTCGATAGGTAGAATCGTCGAAGGCGTTCCGAACACGCCGGCTTGGTTGATTGCCGGGTCGTTGCGGTAGCCGTCGTTCATGTCGGTGCCATCGAGCAGGTAATTGTTGGACCGACCACGCGCGCCGTTCATCGAGAATTCTCCGAAAGAGCCGGGAGAGTCGGAAATCTGGTCGGGAGAACCAGCGACGCCAGGGTTCATGTAGATTAACTTGGTGTAGTCGCGGCCGTTGACCGGCATGTTCTCGACCGTCTGGGCTGTGAGCACGCCGCCCAAAGTATTGGTGGTCGTTTCCACCAGCGGCAACTGATCCGCAGAAACCTCAACCTTCGTCGATACCTGACCCGGCTTCATCGCCGCGTCCACGCGGCGCTCGCCGGCTACGTCTACCGTTACGCCGGTGGTTACAAAGGTCTGAAAACCGGCTTGCGAGATCGTTACCGTGTAGGTGCCGATCGGCAGTTCTGGGAGGGCGTAGCTGCCGTTGGCGCTGGTCTCGGTGGTGCGCTCCAACCCCGTACCCACGTTCTTCACGGTCACCTTGGCGCCGGCGACCACTGCGCCTTGAGCGTCGGTTACTGAGCCGAGAATCGTGCCACGGAAGGTCTGTGCCGAAAGGCTTACTGCGGCCAAAAGCACAAACGCCAGGATGATGCGCGCTCTCATAGAGTCTCCTTCAAGCTGATATCGTTTTTAGGGGGAGTGACGTCCGGTGCGGCAGGCCAGGCTTTCCGGCCCACTCCTGCGAGGCATGCAATTCCTTGCATACTAACAAGATGCAGCGCCCCGACCGCCCACAGCACATTATCGAAACCTTATCCCAAGAGTCAACCATTGAGTTCTGATCCAGGCGATAGATTTTACGAATACGGCCGCCCCAAGGTTGCGGGGCGAGGAGGTGAAGCCGTACTCACTCGCTTTACCCAGGCAGCAAGACAAACGGATAGGTCAGGAAGATGGAGGATTTGGCAGAATTGGCCTAGGAGACTGGACTTAGAACGTGATGGCGACGCCGCCGCGGACGGAGCGGGCAGACTGGACAAGATAGACGGTCTGGCCGTCCTGGCCCATCACCGGAACATAGCCTTGTGCCAGCAGGTTCCGCAGGTCGACGAGCATTTCCATGTGGGCGGGAAGGAATCCCATGGTCGGGATGTGCTGGCGGATGAAGAGATTCAAGAAAGGATCGCTCTGTCCCGGAGAGGAGTTGAACATATCCACCGGAGTCAACGCTGAACCGTTCACCCAGCGGTAGGACGCGATCCACTGCGTGTGAGTGCTGTGCACGGTGCCGCTGAGCTTGACGGCCAGGGCCTGACGGCGCTGGGTGGTGATCCACTGCTGAGCGTCTTGAATCTCGACGTCAGGCTTGGCCAAGTCAAGCACGCCGCCGTAGGCATAATCGAGCGTTGCGGTGAGATCGGAAGAAAGCTTGCGCTGGAGTACGACGCGCAGACCAGGCGCGTTCAGGGTATCGCCAGCATAAGTAAAGGTACCCGAATAGACGTCGGGCAGCAGGAATCCGCCGGCTGCCGTAACCTCACCCGTGCCGATCAACGCGGTGTTGTCCACGTGATCGCTGAATACCGCGACTTGCACATTGTTCTTGCCGATGCGCCGGGAGACATTCAACTCCTCATGGCGGGCGCGTTCGAGCCGGGTAACGAAATTGGCCAGACTGACGCGAGGATCGGCTTCACTAAGGTCGGCCGGCGCCGAATCGAAACCCTTCTCGTCGCGCGTGTTGGGCAACGATGTGGCATATTCGTAACCCACGACCGTGTTCGGGGAGAGGTGCAGGTCAACGGCGGCGTGGGGCCGGAATGCGGTCACGCGTCCGAGGAATTGGATGGCCTGCAGGTCGCTGCCGAACTTCAATTCCAGCACGTCGTCAATGGCGAAGTCGTCTGCCGCAGAAAGCGCCATAGCCTGTAGCGAGGCATTGTGCAGATTCGGATCGGAGGGCGCGAAACGGCGCATCGTCACCGCCATCGATGGACCGGAACCATCCGGCGAACGGTGCGAGTACGTCGCGCGCAGAACGGCGGCAGGAATGGAGTCCCCGTATCCAACGTTCCCACTCAGCCCGACGCGGGACGCGGAAAAGATGGAGCGCTCCACGGAAAAACCGGTACTCATGTCTGAACCGCTGCCATAGCCCTCGGCAGCGGAACCAGCTAGAAAAGAGAGGCTGCCCTGCAAGCTGCGATCCTGCTTTTCAGCGCTCGTTGCCGGATCGTCGAGCACGCGCAGAACGGGACGATTCGCCACCGAACGCAAGGTCCACTTCCAGTCATCATCATCGGCGGTTCCACGCAGTGGACCGACGCGCATGGCGTTCAGCAGCGTGTTCAGAGTGACGTTCAGGTGAACGCTAGTGCCCGGATGCAAACCAACTTTATCGCGTAAGGCAGGCAGAAACGAAGGAGCCGAGACTTTGACCGTGTAGATTCCTGGCAGCAGATCCATGGCGGAGTAGAACCCGGCGCCATCGGTGAATACAGTGAAGGTGCGCGCTGCCGTGCCAATAATCTCCACTACCGCGCCCATCTGGGGGATGCCCGAGGCATCGCGCACGTATCCCGAGATCGCGCCGGGGCGTTCTGCGGCCAACGCAGGAAGCGACAACGCGACGATCACTGCCCAAGATCCGAGCTGGCGAAGCTTCACTCCAACCCCCGGGAGAATCAAGTAGGCCGTTACTCTACAGCAAACGTCGCTGAAGGATCAACAGTCTGCTTGGAGACATTGTCGTTCACTTTGATTTCGATCCGATACGTACCTGGCGGCAGGTTGGCCGAGGCAATCGATTTCTGCAGCGTCACCTGTTCGCCGACGTTACCCATGGTCTCGGTGGATTCCATCTTCTGAACCACTGGTTTGTTGGTCGCAATGTTAACGATGTCAAACTCGAACGTCGCCGAAGGCTTGTGCGTCTTCTCGTCGACGCCCAGATTATAGACTTGCATCCAGAAGTTTACCTTCTGGTCTTTGGTCCGTTTGAAGAGCGCGGGCTTGCCATCCGCCGGGGCCACGCGGGGCCGAACTTTGGTGAGTCCAATCACGAAATTGCCGGTGCTCACATCCTTGGTGGGGACCGCTTCCATCTGGTCAGCCACGATCAGTGACGAGGTCGAGAGCTTGTCGTCGGCATACTCGGGCACCACAATGCCGCGGCTCCACAGGCCTTTGCGGTCGCCGTTGACGTCCTTCACCGCAATCTCGATCTTGTAACGTCCTGGACGGAGCGGCAGCGCTTTCCAATAGACCGACGAATTCTCCGCCGTGCGCGGCAGCAATTCCGCCGGCACATCCACCTGAGCCGTGTCTTCGAAGGTCTGCACCACACGTCCGGTCAACGTCGTTACCCGGCCAAAAATATTCACCGTGCCGCGCTGCACGCCATCTTTATTGGCGAAGGTAATGTCGCGATACTTCATCTGGACGGTAATCGGCACCAGAACCGTGTCCCCAGTGACCTTCACAAAATCCGATCGCACATCGAAGGGCATCAGGTTCGTGATGAGCTTGGTGTTAACGATTTCTTCCAGATCCTTGAACTTGACCGGCGGAGGCGCCTGCAACTTCGCGTACTGCTCCAATCGGTCGAACTCCTTGGTCTGGAGGTCGGAGCTCATCGGGCCAGCTCCCAGTTGCTCCATACCCCCAGTGAAGCGGCTCGCCTTGCTCGCCATACCCATCTGCTCGTAGAGCGTTAGGCCAGCGTTGGGAGTGTATTTCAAAGCGTCCTTCTCAGAACGGTCCAGCGTCATGTGGTAATCGCCGCACATGCAGGTATCGACGAACTCCATGATAATTTCCTGCCCGATGCCTTCGATATAGCGATAGCGCCAAGTTTCGAAGGGGAAGGTCGAGGTCTCGCCGCCGCCCTCTTCCATGGGCCGTTCGTAAGACCCGCCGGAGGGATGCGAATCGATTTCGTCAGCCGGACCGTACATGATGTACATGCGGCCGCGATCGGTCTTCCAGCCGGGAATTCCGGCGGCAAAATGCTCGTTTGCGTAGGCGATACGCCGGTAGTGCTCTTCCTTATATTCGTTCTCTTCCGTGTCGGGCGTGGGATCGCGGCGCAGCCAGAA
>PMXH01000532.1 GCA_003165855.1 Acidobacteriaceae bacterium
AGCGCGATCTTCTTCAATCACGGACAGTGTTGCTGCGCTGGATCACGTCTCTACATCGAGAAGCCGATCTTCGACCGAGTCGTGGAGGGCGTCGCTGACCAAGCCAAGAAAATCAATATCGGTTCGGGTCTCGATCCGGAGACGAACATGGGACCGCTTGTATCCGAGGAGCAGTTAAGCCGGGTCTGCGGCTATCTGGAAGCGGGCTTCTCGGAGGGCGCCAAGGCTGTCACCGGCGGGCATAAGAAAGGCGACAAGGGCTACTTCGTAGAGCCTACCGTTCTGGTGAACACGCGAGAAGACATGAAAGTAGTGCGGGAAGAAATTTTCGGGCCAGTGGNNATCAACTGCTACAACATCTTCGATGCTGCATTGCCCTTCGGCGGATACAAGCAATCCGGATGGGGCCGCGAGATGGGGCACGATGCTCTTAGCCTTTACACTCAGACCAAGGCGATCTGCACCAAGTTGTCCTAGAAGGTCGCTTCAAGAAAAAAAGGACGGCGCATTCGACGCCGTCCTTTCATTTTTCTGGCCACCCTTCTCTCGTCGATCTTAACTCCTACGATCCTACTTCTCCATGAGAAGAACTTTCTCCGCGTCATCGATCTCTGTCAATTTGACCTCAATCACCTCGTTCATCGTGGTCTGCACATTGCGGCCAACAAAACTGGCCTCGACGGGCAGCTCCCGGTGTCCGCGGTCGATCAGCACGCACAACTGCACTCTTCGCGGTCTGCCGTGCGAAAATAGCGCGTCCAGCGCGGCTCGCGTCGTGCGTCCGGTGAAAAGAACGTCGTCGACCAGAACGATGTTCTTGTCCTCAATCGAAAATCCAATCTCTCCTTCATGCACCACAGGTTTCGGTCCAAGCGTTGAAAGATCGTCGCGATAGAAAGTGATATCCAACGTGCCGACCGGAACCTCTGCGTTCTCAATGCGAGCGATGATCTTGCCCAGTCGCTCGGCGATGGGCACGCCCCGGCGGCGAATTCCCACCAATCCCAAACCGTCAACGCCTCCGTTTTTCTCCACGATTTCGTAAGCGAGGCGCACCAGCGTTCGCTCAATTTCTGATGCCGACATCAGTTGCGCCTTCTGGCGCAGACCTGTCTTGCGGAGAGAAGTTTTTGTGTTCATCGTCGAATATGCCTCACTAGAGTTCGTGCCGCCAGTTCTTGCCCACTATATCGTGATTTCACTTTAGTGCCAACGCGGCGAAGCTGCAAGGCGTCACTTTGTTCATTCGAGGTGGCATTCGTGGTCAAGCAGTCTGATTGGGACCGCCGCTGTGGGAGTAGGCTCAAAGTTTGGCAGAGGAAGCGGCCGCTGCGTTGTTCGAGGGAGTCATGGTATCGGCATGGCTTTGGGCAAAGCCCCCAGAGCTAGGGTTTTGGACTCTTACGGTGCGCGTCAGAACGCCGGTGTCGTTTTGTAGAGCGTGCAGCGTAATCGCGTGGGGCGCGGCAAGGGCTCCATCCCCAGGTAAAATTCCCGCGCCCTGATTTCGCCCGGCAGTCTTCGCCCGGTAGAGCGCGGTATCTGCAAGCTCGATGACCTCTTCGGCACAAACCGCCTCGTAGGCGCGGCGACTCCAGGGATAGGGAGCCCATCCCACTGAACAAGTCTTTCGCACTTGAACGCCGTGTCCCAGATCAAAAGCCTCCGATGCCAGGATATCCAGAATACGCTCGCAGAACGCGGGCGTGCCGGACGGGTCCGCGGAACGAGACATGATTAGAAATTCCTCTCCTCCCCATCGAACCAGGACGTCGGATCTACGCACAACCCTGCCTAAACGCTCCGCCACCAGCCGCAGCAAGCGATCTCCGGCCGGATGACCATGCAGATCGTTTACCTGCTTGAAGAAGTCCACATCCACCATGAGAAAGATCAAATCGCGATGATCCAGCTTGCGAATGTCGTTGCCCCGAGCCCGCTCGTAGTTTCGCAAAACCTGTCCCGCTTCGGCCGTCAGAATTTCTTCCAGATAGCGCCGGTTCCACACACCCGTCAACGGATCGGTGTAAGAAATCTCCTGCAGTTCAAGATTCTTGCGCTGCAGTTCCAGACTGTGCCACCGGAGACTCTGTTCCTTATTCTCCAATTCGTCTTTCAACTTACACATCTCATCGAGATTATTGCGTGATACATGCAGCAGGCGGAGCAGTTCCCAATCCATCCAGTGCTGCTTAACGAACACCAGCATACCCATGAAGATCATCGCCGCCACCGTCAAGAAAAGCCTGTAGGAACGCACCCGCGCTGGCGTTCCTCCTCCGAACTCCGCCCATGCCACCATGAGCGGCGTAGAGAATACGGCGATCATCGCCAACCGTGCGGTCCACATGCTGTGCTTGTGCCGGGGTTCCTGGTCCGTGGGTTGATCGGATGAAGATTCGCGCGCCGTGAAACCCAGCACTGCGAACCACATCATGGCGGCTACCAGCGGAACATCGTAAAGACTGCCGGTATAGTACTGGTGAGAATCGATCGCCACACTGGCCAGAATGGAACCCATGCTATAGAACAATGCGGCTTTGAAAAGCTGGCCATAGATGGTGTGCCAGGAACCCTGGCTGCGCTTCCAAACCAGTCCTGCCCCCACGATCAGGACGATTTGTTCACAAGCGTAGAGCACGTCGAAGCTGTGGCCATACGCAGTCACGTTCGGCGAAACGTATTGCCATGGGATCACGATGAAGAGATACAGATAAAGCCACCACGTGAGCAGCAGAAAGAAGTCGAGGGATACGAGCCGCAAGGAATGATCATTCCGTCGAATGTGCGGTTGTATCACCAGGGCAGCCATCATGGGAACGACGTGCAGGAACAAAACCACGTCGCCGATAAACGGATCGGGAGCCTCCTGACGAAGGAAGACCTCGAAGTAAGTCCACAGAACCTGCGCGCAGAGCCACATCCCGCAGCCGAATGCCAGGAGAGCCCAGAAAAGCCGCGCTCTTTTATGGCTGGTTCGAACGTTTGAGAGAATGAACAGCGTAGCGCAAAAAAGCAGAACACACTGCGTCAGGTCGCCAAAGGTGGTTAACCCAACCCCGCGAGGCGCCAGCAGAGACACGAAGACGTGCACGCAAACCACCGCGCACACGAGTCCCGTCCCCCTGCTCGGCTGTCGCACAGAGATTAAGCCCACGCCTAACAGTGTATGTTCATGTGGGAAAGGGAGGGATATTACGGAAGTAATCGCGCGAGCCGCTGGAACGTGCTACCGGGCGGTATCGCCAATCACTGCAGTGAATCGCCGAACAAACCGGAAAACATCCTGATAGGAGTTGTACAGAGGCACCGGAGCAACCCGGAAAGTATCCGGTTCCCGCCAGTCGCCAAGGATGCCATCTTGGGTCAACCGTTCGCACAAAGCTCGCCCGTTACGGGGGACTCGGATCGAAAGCTGCGCACCCCGCCGCTCTTTTTCACGAGGTGTGATGATGGAGAAGTTCGGAAATGCGTGCTGACTTAGTAAGAATTCCAGATACTTGGTTAGCGACACGCTCTTCGTCCGCAACCGCTCCATCCCCGCTTCGTGAAAAATATCCATCGATGCTCTCAACACAGCCAGACTGACAATCGACGGATTGCTCAACTGCCAGCCGTCGGCACCGGACATCGCCCGAAAGTTCGGCCCCATCTCGAACCGTGACTCTTCGTCGTGACCCCACCAGCCAGCAAAGCGCGGCAAATCCCAGGCGCGCGCATGCCGCTCATGCACAAAGCAACCAGCGGCACATCCCGGACCTCCATTCAAATACTTGTAGCTGCACCACACGGCAAAGTCCGGACCCCATTCATGCAGCTTCAAATGCAAATTGCCTGCGCCGTGCGCCAGATCGAAGCCAACCACGCAGCCTCGCGCCTGCCCCGCTCGTATGATGCGAGCGATATCAAACGCTTGGCCGGTCGCGTAATT
>PMXH01000300.1:0-230 GCA_003165855.1 Acidobacteriaceae bacterium
GCATCTCTCACCCGATCTTCTTCCTTGTAATCCTCCGCCGCAAACGCCGCCGGTGCGAGCAGGCAAAAAGTCAGAAACCATCCTGCCATCTTTCTCAGACTTATCTTCATCACGATCAGATCCTCCCTGGGTTCATTCTCCCCATTGCACTCCGACCATCATCTTACATAACCCTTGCCCCTCACGGCCTTTCGGCCATGACCAAACGAGTGCTCCTTTTGTAACTTGGC
>PMXH01000300.1:256-3777 GCA_003165855.1 Acidobacteriaceae bacterium
GCTCTCATCGCGGCTTTCGCCCTGGCCTGCTCCTTATCCTTATCTTTGTCTGTGCCCGCTCTCGCCCAGTCCGATGCTTACGCCGCCGGCACCGCCACTCTCAGCGCCTACTCTAGCCCTTCCATCTCTGACGACGATCAGTCCGCCTCGGTGCTTACCATTCGCAATCGCGTCGATGAAGTCAACGTGCTNNGAAACCGATCTCCCGCTGCACCTCGGCTTGCTCATCGACGTCAGCGGCTCGGTTCACGGCCGTTTCGATTTCGAGCAGAACGCCGCCATCAGCTTTCTGCAACACTCGATCCGCGCCAATTTCGATAAAGCGTTTATCGTCGGCTTCAACACCCAGAGNNGGCACCGCGCTCTACGACGCCATTTACCGCGCCTGCAAAGATAAGTTCCTCAAGGACCGTCCCGACCATCCCGCGCGCAAGGCCATCGTCGTGGTCAGCGACGGCGAAGACAACCAAAGCGAATTCACCCGCGCCCAGGCCATCGAAATGGCGCAGCGCGCCGAGGTCATCATCTACGCCATCTCTACCGACGATAGCGGCCTCGTCCTGCGCGGCGATAAAGTTCTCGAACAACTCGCCGCAGCCACCGGCGGCCGCGCTTTCTTTCCTTTCAAGATGAAGGACATCACCCACTCCTTTGCCGCCATCGAAGACGAACTCCGCAGCCAGTACGTCGTCTCCTACCAGCCCGCCGATTTCGACGCCGACGGCCGCTTCCGCTCCATCGAAATCTCCGCGTTGAAGAAAGACCTGCAAGTCCGGGCGCGCAAAGGTTACTTCGCTCCGCAGCAGTAGGAATTCTCGCTGGAGTGCAAGTAGGGAAGCGAGCCAAACGCGCGAGTATTGCGTCGCAAAGAACGCGACGCTTCGCGCGGCTCGCCCAGATCCTTCGTTCGCGCAAAGAACGCGCTCTCTCAGGATGACAATCCCTTAATTGCTTTATCCTTGGAAAAGGGTTCGGAACATCTTTCGGATCGTCGGCTGGAATTGTGCGGCGAGACTTACTTGTCTGCCCTTATCCGGCTCCTGCGCTGCATCGCCCTCATCGCAGCACGCCTGAATGTCAATCGGCCCGTCGGTTCTGGCCTTGCACGCATCCAGCAGCAGATGCCAGGCTTCGCGATACTTGCCATATTTTCGGAGCTTTTTGTCGAGGTTAAAGTACAGGACCTTATTTCTGTTCCCGATCACGGTGTAGGGGATGATGTACCAGTCATCCAGAGGAACAATGTACAGGGCGAAAAAGTC
This sequence comes from Acidobacteriaceae bacterium, assembly GCA_003165855.1. GTDB lineage: Bacteria > Acidobacteriota > Terriglobia > Terriglobales > Acidobacteriaceae > Sulfotelmatobacter. The sequence continues at coordinate 1,519 of PMXH01000300.1, forward strand.
CACCGTTCCTGGTTCATACCCCCGCCGTTTGGCTCCGTGTTTCGGCCCCCTGACGCTTATGCGGTAGCCGCCCCGAGCGTGACTGTAGATGGTGCATTTCACCTGCACTCGCAGGATAGGGCCGCCGTCCTCCACGCCAACGTCATACGGCCCCAGGCCTCCATAGGGACTCAGGATCTTCAATCCGTACCCAGCCGCCAGCGCCATGAAGTACAACTCGGCCCAAATTCCACGCTCTTTGCGATCTTTTATGCGCAGCCCCAGATTCTTCCGGTGTTTCATTTCGCCTCGCTCCTTTTTGCCGCAAATAGAAATCGCGGCCTAAGAAGGCCGCGATGTTTGAACTATTCCGAATTGTCATCCTGAGCGAAGTAAGTGCTTCGCGAAGCGAAGCATTTACGCAGTCGAAGGATCTCTACCGCTCAAACGATCCCGACGGCCCAGAGAGACTCTTCAATTTTGACTGTATACTTACAGTATATCATGCCGCATAGGGTAAATGGGACATGTTTGCTGACTTTATATTTCCTTTCTCTTCAACAACCTAACCAAATTTCCCGCGCTTTTGCCCCTTGACAACCATTTTTCGCCATGTTGTATAACTGAAAGCTAATGGATGCCCGTAAGCCATTCCAGCAGCGAAGGTTAACCGCGAGAGTAAAATTGCCGGGAAAGGATGGGCCAGCCCCCTTCTGTTCCGTGCGCTCCGACTTCGCGGCGATCACCGCGTTGATGAGTGCTATCGCCTGATAGCGACAGTTGAGCGATTCCGCCGGTCTCTTTGGTAATTAGACTCAACACTTGGGAAGGCATACAAAGATCGCATGAGGGCCTCGTATCAAACCATTGCGGTCGGCTCGGGGTTGGTGCCTCTGGCGTGGATTGGCTGTTTCTCTCGCGGAGTGCCAACACTGATGTGTCCGCTGCCCACTATGACGATAATGCCCGCATTCCTTCTGGCATCGCCGCCTTCGCATCTGCCAGTATGGCTCGCTATTCTTGTGCCCGTAGCGCTGTTCTTCGCGTGGAGCCCCGGCCTCTTTCGCGGAAAAATGCGGGTGCCTAAACGGTCTTGGGCACTTCTCATCACATTGACTGTGCTCAGCGTTGTCTATTTTGTAGGCAGTTGGCGGTATGGAATCCAGTATCAGGGACGCGAGTACACCGTTGGCGTTTGTGCAATAAGCCTCGTCTGGATCGTTGTCCTGTGGGCCATCCTGTACCGCTCGTCTCGGCTGTGCTCATTTAGAGCAAATCTGTTGTTCCACGCCACGCTGTTTGCATGGCTGGCTTGGTATGCGTTTCCCTACCTTGGTGAGCTGCCATGAAGGGCTCATCAGGAACCGATTAACTGGCGAAACATCGCCATTTCGCTCATTGAGGGGGTTTTGAGCGCTAAGGCCTGTTTACAAGAGTTAGCGTGGTGGGCAGCCCTTTTCAGCGATTTGTTGTTTCAGTTTAGGGGTCAGGATCACGGCCTTCGCATGAAGATCGTTGACAATATCAATCGCATACAAGGGATCAGCAAACGATACGGAATCGTCGCCATCAATGAATACTTCCCAGTCTGCGCGCTCAGCTAGTTTGGACTTCAATGCTCGTTCAAATTCTTCTCGGCTCACTTCGGTGCCGTTTAAGAGCAGTCTGCTCAGTGAACCGTGCTGGTTAATCGTGACGACAATCGGACCTGCCAGACAGTTTTCGTTGGGTCTCCGGCCACGCTGCGGAGTCAATCGTATATAGATACCCCTTGACTCTCGAAAGGAAACCAAGAGGAACATGATAATCAGTAAGACCAGAAATATTGGTCCGCCAATCAGCCCTAGATTCGGAAGCAGTGAGAGTCTTTTCTTAAGCGGTAAGCGCCGCCGACGGCGAAGCTCGACCGACTCGTACGCGAGACCCTCTCCCATCTTCATGGAGTCATCAGGCGCGTAGTTATCGAGCATGTGAAGGAGAGTCGGCGCTAACAGGAAGACTAGTCCCCCCACAATCAGAAGATGTCCGAGCGCAAGTTCGCTTGGAGCGTACATCGGGACGTGCAAGGGGGACCAGCTTGTCCGCAGAAATGTGTACGTGTCGTAGAGAAGCGATAAGCCAGCGATTACGAGCGCGTATCCGACCCATCTTCCGGGTGGCATACTGGATTTAGACTCCACGTTAAATGGTCATGTTCCCAAGACCTTGCGGGCAAGAGTACCAAAGTGAGCAGCGAATCGCTGGGATTGTTGGCGAGAAATCGCCTCTCTGACAATGTCG
>PMXH01000591.1 GCA_003165855.1 Acidobacteriaceae bacterium
CCAACGTCGTTATGCAATCAAACGCGGTCGTAGCCGCGCCTAAGCGCGGCGAAGCAAGAGAGGAATCTGCTGTTCGGGGATCCCGCCAGCATCAATCTGAGCTACGAATCACCGCAGCCAGTCTTCCAACTCGATCCCACGGTCCGTCTTCTCATCGCGGTACTTCACGATCACCGGAGTGTACAAAGAGATTCCCATCTCCGCGGCTGCACCCTTTTTCACCGCCCGGGACCCCGGGACCACCACCGCACCTTCCGGAACCTCAAGCGACGCTTCCGCCGTCGCCCGGTAAACCTCGCCGCGCACCAGATCATACAGCGGCGTCGACCGCGTCAAAATCGTTCCCGCGCCCAGGACCGCTCGCGCGCGCACCAGCGTGCCTTCATACACTCCGCAATTGCCACCGACCAGCACATCATCTTCGATAATTACTGGAGCCGCATTCACCGGTTCGAGCACTCCGCCGATCTGCGCCGCTGCGCTTAGGTGCACGCGCTTCCCCACCTGCGCGCACGACCCCACCAGCGCATGAGAATCAACCATCGTGCCTTCGTCAACGTAGGCGCCCACGTTGATGAACATCGGCGGCATGCAGATCACCGACGGCGCCACATACGCTCCCAAGCGTACCGAAGACCCACCGGGAACGACGCGCACGCGATCGGCTGCAGAAAACTGCCGGGCAGGGAAGGTATCTTTGTCCACGAACGTCAGCGCACCGGCGCCCGTCTCAGCCAGTTCGCCCAGCCGAAACCCCAGTAGAATGCCGTGTTTCACCCAGATGTTGACCACCCAGCGGCCGTCGATCTTTTCGGCAGCGCGGATCTTGCCTTGGGTGAGCGCGTCGCGGAATTCGAGAAAAACCGGCCGCGCCTCGGGATTGTGTTCAACTTCGCCCTGCGCAGCCAATCGCTCGACGGAAGTTTTCAGGGATTGCATTTGTGACCCTGGACCTCGGATCTCGGACTTCGGACCACAGACCTCGGACCTCGGCTGCAGGTACGATCCCAGTTTCGGTTTCCCATGCGAAGCCATACACGGCCATGCCGTCCAATTGGAAAGGCAGGGTACAACCAGCTGACGTCTGAGGTCCGCGGTCCGACGTCCGCTACACGCACTTACACTCACTCCGAATCAGCACGCCGGTCATGCCATGCGCCGTTTCGCGCCCTTGAGCCACCGTCGTGTAGGGTCCATGCCAGCGCGCGTGGTTGGCGTCGTGCCCCGCGGGACGCCCTTTTCCCTGGTTGCATTGCCCGCACGATCCGCGGTGCAGCACGATTTTGTGCGGGCCCGCAGCCCAGTTCTCATAGATGTAGAATTCCGCCGCTTCCGGTGCGGGCGCTGCCGGCTTCGCGATCAGTCCAATCTCCGTCACAATTCTCTGCAGCTTCGATCGCGTGTCGCGGCGCATCGGCAAAAGTGGCAGACGGTAGTTCTCTTCAATCTTGCCCATCATTGCCAGCACCGCCTTCACCGGGAGCGGGCTCGATTCAATGAAGTTCGCTTGCATCAAGGGCAGATACTTGCGATGAATGCTGCGGGCGGTGGTCCAATCATTGTTGAGCGCGGCCCGCGTCATGCTTGCCATTTCGTGCGGAATCTCATTCGACGCCACCGAAACCACGCCCACGCCACCCAGCGCGATCACCGGCAATGTGACGGCGTCATCTCCGGAGAGAACCAGGAAAGTTTCGGGCACCGCGTTGATGGCCTCGGCGATCTGCGTCATGTTGCCGCAGGCTTCCTTCACGCCCACAATGTTTGGAATCTCCGCCAGCCGCGCTAGTGTCGCCGGCTCCAGGTTCGCTCCGGTGCGGCCGGGCACGTTGTAAAGGACGACAGGCTTGTCGCCCACGGCCTCTGCGATCGCCTTGAAGTGCCGGTACTGGCCCTCCTGCGTCGGTTTGTTGTAGTACGGAGACGCGGTGAGGATGGCGTCAACTCCCGGGCGCGCGGCAATTTCCTTGGCCTTTTCCACGGCATCACGCGTGGAGTTCGAAGTGGCGCCCGCCATGATGGGCACGCGCCCCGCCGCCACTTCGATGGTCGTATCGATCACATGCAGCCATTCGTCGTGCGTAAGCGTAGGTGTCTCGCCCGTGGTCCCGCAGGGAACCAGAAAATCTATGCCGGACTCCACCTGCCACGCCACCAGATTGCGGAGGGCAGCGTCATCGACAGAACCATCCTGATGAAAAGGCGTTACCAGTGCGGTACCACAGCCACGAAGTTGCATGGTAATAAGATAACGCGAATAAGCCTGTGTGGGAACGGCTAGCGGACCTACAACTCCCGCCACACGTCCTTAAAGTCGTAGAAGCCTTTCTTGCCGGCAATCCACTCCGCCGCGCGCACCGCGCCATCGGCGAAGCCGCGGCGGGACTTGGCATCGTGACAGAGATAAATCGTGTCGGCGGAAGAGTCAAGCACGACCTCGTGCATGCCCACAACCTCGCCTTCGCGAAAGGAAGTGATCTCGAGATTTTCGTCCTTGCCGCTGGCTTCGCGGATTACGCGCTGAATCGCGATGGCCGTTCCCGACGGTGCATCCTTCTTGTGCACATGGTGCCGCTCGAAGATTTGCCCGGAGTACTCGTGCCGCAGGGCTGCCGTCGCGGCCCGTGCGACTTCGAGGAATAGATTCACGCCCACCGAAAAGTTCGCCGCATAAACGAGTCCGGTACCGTTGCTCTCAACCAACTTCCGGACGCGATCAAGTTCTCCGTACCAACCGGTCGTGCCAACGACCATGTTCTTGCCCGCCTTCACACAAGCCTCGATGTGTTCGACGACGCAGGAAGGAGCAGTGAAATCAATCACCACATCGATTCCTTGCAACTTCTCCGCCGTGAGAGCGCCGAATCCGGCGTTTTCCGCGGCGCCGACTACCTGCGCGCTGTGCCCACGCTGAAGCGCTACTTCCGCTGCCAGCGATCCGGTCTTTCCACGGCCGAGCAGAAGGAGATTCATGGCTGGTCTAAATTACGCGAACACTTCCGGGTCCAGTTCCGAGAAAAATGTCTTATGCAGGCGCTGGATTACCTCGGGCACTTCATCTTCCTCGATCACAAAAGTCAAGTTGATCTCCGACGCGCCCTGCG
>PMXH01000548.1 GCA_003165855.1 Acidobacteriaceae bacterium
TGTTTTCGGCATGAAACAGCCAATCGTGGGGGAAAGCCCTGATGCCGCCGCTGCGCTCGCATCCACGGATTGGCTGGCGCTGGGATTCGAAATTATTGACTGTCCTTTTCCGGATTGGAAGTTTCAGCCCAGTGATTTCGTTGCGTCTTTTGGACTTCATGCTGCGCTGGTAATCGGCGAAAGAGTGCAAGTGCAGCCAGACCTCATCGCCACTCTTGTCGACGAGTTGTCGCGATTTAAGGTCCGCATGTCGAAGAACGGAGATTTTGTAGAAGAAGGGTCCGGCAGGAACTGCTTGCGGAGTCCCGCCTTATGCTTGGCGGAACTCAGCTCGGCTATCGTGCGGCGCTTCCCAACCGAGCCATTGAGCGCGGGGGAAATCGTCAGCTCCGGAACACTCACGGCCGGGCATGCGGCCGCCAAAGGCGATCTCTGGACCGCAGAGATAGAAGGATTGTCCCTCCCGCCGCTCACGTTGCGGTTAACTTGACTCGCTAGGAAAACCAGAATCCGGTTCGAGGAATCCGGATGCAACTCAGCGCTTCTCGGCTCCTCCACAAACCGCCGCATCAGGCCGGTAGTCGGGGGATAAGTCCTCGGCTTTCCAACTGAAAACAGGCTCAAGCCCCTCCGACTTTAGCCTGCTGGAGTAAATCGGCGCATCATACGAACCGGACGTGAACTGGCATCCGCCCCGCTGCAGGGAATAACCGCCCGGCGCCGTCGAGCAGTTGAGCGTGAAGAGGCAACCCCCTCCTCTCGCCAGCTCAACGCATACATCCCAGTTTTCTCGTGTGCTCACAAATGGCGCGGTCGTGGGCGAAAACAGGTTATGAAGCGCAACGGTCGCCAGAAATTCCTGACGAGTGAGAGTGTAAGGCGACTCCTGAAAAATGGCTCCTGGAGCCGGATTCAGACGGGGTGTACCGAGAATGGTGGCCCCACGCCCGTAGTGCTGCTTCAGGTATTCCTCATGCAGCATCAGCATCGCCCAATCCCGTCTCCAGTCCGCCAAGCCGGAGAGCACTCCGACGCCGACCTGCTCCATGCCGGCTGCGAGCATGCGTTCATAGGTTTCCAGGCGGTATTCAAAGTTTGTCTTCTTGGTTCTGCCGGGATGTAGCACAGCGTATCGAGTCTTGTCGTAGGTTTCCTGCCAGAGCACCGACCAGCACAGCCCCGCATCGACCAGCCGACGGTAATCGCTCTCCTCCAACGACTCGGCACTCAATCCAACGAGTCCGCCACCATGACGTTCTAACACCCGTCGCAGCCGTTCAACGTGACGGCACATCGCATCCACGCGCATCCGCGGATCGCTCGCATAAACCAACTCAAGAACTTTGTGCCCCTTCTCCTCGATAAGATAGACCGCCTCCTGTTCGAGTTCGTCATCCGTCAATCGCCTGCGCTCGACCCCCGTCCCTTTGTTTCCTCCCCGAAAATTGCAATAGAGACACTGCTCCTCGCAGATGCTCGTCATATAGATGGGGACGATCACGAAAGCTCGCTCGGCATAAAGGCTGGCCTTGAGCGCGGCGGAACGGGCGAGGATGGCTTGATCCAGCTCGCCTCCCTGCCCGAATGCTTCGCTCCAAAGCAAAGGCGCATACTCGGATGCCACCATGGGCCGCAGCGAGTCCAGATCTCCGGCCGGGGTGTGGGATAACTCTGTAACCTCGTCGCAGATGAGTTTGTAGCGATCAGAGAACATGGATCTTCCGCATAATAGATTTTCCACAGAAACAATACGCGTGATCGGTCCCCGGCACTGTGACGACGCGCACGAGCGCCTGTGATCATGGTCGGGATCGCCGGAGTCTGGCCGCGGGCCAGACACCCTCTGCCGAAACAAGCGTAGAATCCTTGCGTTTCAGAAATTCTGTTTCAGAAGTTCAGTCGCCACCCGGAGGTCGCTCATGCCCGCACCGCGCTCTCACGGACTCCCCAGCCCCGGTGTTTGCGCCGGGATCGTCATTGCCATGCTGGCGATGATCGTCATTCCCGCGGCCATCACGTTGCACGCCGTTCACTCCCCGGCCACGCTCGTGCCAACCAGCCCGAACCCCACGCCATATGGCTACACCTGGAGCCTTCTGCTATTCATCGTCCCCATCGTGGTTATCGCAGGATGGTTCCTGCCCGGCGAGGGATTGAAGATCCCTCAGCGCGCCTTCCGGTGGACCCTCGTCATTCTCGTCCCCCTGGGCTGCTTGCTCGATTTCGTTTTCGCCCAGTGGTTCTTCGACTATCCCAACTGCGGTGCGACCTTAAGCATCTCTGCTCCTGCTCTCGGCAGGCCCGTTCCCGTCGAGGAATATGTTTTCTATCTGACCGGTTTTCTCGCTGTCCTTCTTCTCTACGTATGGCTCGGCGAGTTCTGGCTCGCGGCCTACAGCGTGCTGGATTACCCGGCCGAAGCTCGCAAGACCCGCCGGCTCCTGCAGTTTCATCCCACGTCGCTGATCGTCGCGGCGGTCTTGATCGGCGCCGCATGGTTCTACAAAAAGCATCTCGCGCTCCCGTCAGACCAGGCAGGTTTTCCCGGCTATTTCGCACTTCTCGTCGCGGGAGGCCTGCTTCCGGCGGTCACTTTCTTTCCCGTGGCACGCCGCTTCATCAACTGGCGTGCTCTCAGCCTCACACTTTTCTTTATGCTACTGGTCAGCCTGCTCTGGGAGGCCACTCTTGCTATTCCCTATGGCTGGTGGAACTACCAGCACTATGAGATGACTGGTCTTTTTGTCGGAGCGTGGGCCGGTTTGCCCATCGAGGGAGTGTGTGTTTGGATCGCCGTCACCTATGCCACGGTGATCATCTTTGAAGTTGTGAAGGTGTGCCTGACATCGGAACGTTCGGCGCGCGACGCACTGCTGGGTGAGAGAGAAGGCTCGTAATCCCCAACCTATCTAGTCCAGGAACCAACTCAGTTACTGCCAACCGGTGTCTGCCAGACACTAGAATCTGACGAAACGGGCCCCGTCCGACCATTCTTGGCGGAGAGTATGCAGTCAGTATCTTTTCCCGCGCGGCAAGCACGCTCCCATTACCGGCATGAACTGCGCACCCTGACCTATGTCACTCTGGACGAGGCCAACGGCGGCATCATCCGCAACCTCAACCACGAAGGTGTGGCCGTGCAGGCTGTCGGTCCGTTGCGCCAGCAACAACGCGTGCGCCTGCGCTTTGAATTGAGGTTTCCGCGCCTGCGCGTGGAAACCGACGGGCAGGTCGCTTGGGCCAGTTCCTCGGGACACTGTGGCATCCGCTTCGTGGATTTGCCCGAACCCACCGGTCATCAGATTGATAAGTGGATTTTCTCGAACCTTCTGGATGCGATCGCCCGCGAGGCTGCCCATCCCCGCCCGATCTTCGGAGCTTCCGTCGTCTCGATTGCTCGTGAAGAAAATGGCGGTGACGAGAACGTTCAGGAGGAAGAGCAAAGCGACGGGCTCACTTTATCAGCTCCACCGCGCCCGGCGATCCGCCTGGAGCCACGCCTTGGCGGCCGGGACCAGCCGCAGGCGCCGCACGAGCATTGCGAAAAAGAGCCGCTAAATGCGTTCGCAAACCCAGTCCACGATCCGACTACGCATGATCCGAGTAACCATGATCCAAGTCAGTATGATCCAGGCGCGCAGCTTAGCTGGCTATCCCGCCCGCTCTCGGGCCGCACTCTCGCCTGGCTGGTCGATAGTCTCGTCGTGATCGCAGCCCTGCTCCTGTTTGCTCTGATTTTTCTGTCGATTGCGCATGAGATCCCACAGTGGCGCCTCGCTTTGGGCGCAGCATCAGCCGCCGCGGTTTTCGTCGCCGCTGCTTACTGGACTTTGTTTACTGTGTTTGGAGGAACCAGCCTGGGCGCTCGTCTGACCCAGGCGGCATACATTTTGGAAGAGGAACAAGAAGCTGACGGCAGCCGATTCCGCTAAGCGCACGTCCAACTCTAGGAACTGGGCTGACTGGCCACTGAATCACTGATCACTGGCCACTGCTCCATCAGTTTGCAAAATACTGCTGCGCCAGCCAAANNCCGCATTTCGTTCCCGGCAGCGCGAAAGATGCGTGCACAAGGTCGCTGCCATCGAATCCATCCTTCAGGCGCACCTGCAGACCGCCCTGGCTCAAGTTGATGAGTTGCCCTCCCACCCGCTTCTGATGGCGTCCACTCAGGGTCACGGGCACTTCCAGTCCGGC
>PMXH01000601.1 GCA_003165855.1 Acidobacteriaceae bacterium
TGTCGAAAATGGCGGTTGTGCTCGGCCGGCCGGCAGATGCAGAGCGGCTTCATGCCGAGCATCTGGAAATGAATCGGCGCATCAATGCGTCGCTCTGGAATGACGAGTTAGGGCTCTATTGCACGCGGCTATGGAGTGAAGACAGCAAGCCGGGGGCTTTCTTGACTCGCATTACGCCGATGAACTTCTATCCGCTCATCTGTGGCGCCCCCGATTCTGAGCGGGCACAGCGCGTTCTGCAGACTCTCACCGATCCGGGGAAATTCTGGGGACCCTGGTTGATCCCGACTCTGCCTTATGACGATCCTGAATACGCAACGCAGGAATACTGGAAGGGCCACGTTTGGGGGCCGGTGAACTACCTGATCTGGCAGGGACTGCGGCGCTATAGCACGCCGCTGCAGCAAGCCGAGTTTGCCCGCCGCAGCGTGAGCCTCTTCATGCGCAACTGGGAGGCACGCGGCACATGCAATGAGAACTACCGCAGCACCGACGGCACCGGCGACGATCATCCTCACTACACCTGGGGCGCGCTGCTCTGCCAATGCGGTATCGAAGCTCTCTATGACATCGACGCCAGCGGACATCCCTTTGGATTGCAGAACGAGATGTTGACAGAAAACCTGGAGTTGCACAATGTACCGGCCAGCGGCAGGCTTTACACCATTTCATCCAACGGGGGAAAGGTTACAGTCAAGCCGCAACGTGTATAGATTGCTCGTTACTCGTGGTGGATCGTGTCGCGGAAATTCCAGGAGACCACGTGAGCGCTCGCACAGGAACGACGATCACTGGATTTGGACTATTTTCGCAGGAATGCTCTGACGTTAGAAGGAGAACAAGGAAATGTCTGTATCGAGGCGTGAACTCATTGCATACGGAACAGCTGGCGCGTTGACGGCGTTGACCAGCGGCGGGGATGTCGCAGCCCAGGAGGCCGCGCAGAGCACCCGGGGCTCCGCTCAATTGCCAATGCAAGTCGCAAGCGATAGGTCGTCCCACGCCGCGACAAGTCGGATTGGTGACTACGACATGCGCGATCATCTGAATCCCAGGCGATTGACGATTGCCATGTGGGATGTGGCGTACGCGCTCCGTCATCAGCCCGGCGGCAGCTTCGCAGATTATGACCGCGTTCTGGATGAGGCAGTCGAACGGGGCTACAACACGTTGCGTATTGATCCGATGCCGCAGTGGCTCGACTTCAGCAAGCCCGAGCGCATTCTGGAATGGCCCGATCCGCATCAGCCCTATATGCCTTGGAATTGGAATACAGCCGTGAAAGGCCCGGTGGCAGTTTGGGTCACGGAATTTATAGAGAAGTTGCAGAAGCGGAGTTCGCTCCATTACACCTTGAGCGGTTGGTGGTTCATGCCAGGATCTCCCACATCTCCACCTGTGCCTGCTGCTCTTCGCAAGCCTGCAAACATGGCGGAAGGAGCGGAGATGTGGGCTGTCACGCTGACCGAGTGGAAGAAACGATTCGGTCTGGATCGAATTATCTATGTCGACATCGCCAACGAAACCCCCTACTTCTTCCCGGACCTGCAGGAGAGATTGAAAAAGGAGACAGGCGCCAGCTTCAATGAGGGTGACACCTTCTCGCCAGCCCAGATTTCCTTCCTCGCCGGTGAGATCAACAAGGCGTTGGGCCTGTTGCGGCGGGAGTTTCCCGAGTTGCGCTTCACCACGTCGATTCACGGCGACTTGCGCTGGCTCGACGTGCCGCTTGAACTCGACTGCCTCGATGTGCACTTCTATGCTGATGCCGACCCGCGCTGGACTGAGCGAACGCGCTTCGATGAGTTTGTTGATGACGGAATCTTCCAGAACGACCGTTGGTTCAAAGAGTTTTCCGATCGCTCGATCAAGACCGCAGCGGCTATGGCGCTGATGTTGCGCGCGCGCCAGAGATTCAAGGCGTCGCAGTTTGCGGGATGGGCCGAGCGGCGCGGCATGCCGTTGACGACTTCTGAATCGTGGGCTACGTGGTACTACATCGACGATCCAAGGTTGGACTGGGGTTGGCTGCTGGATTGGGCAAAGTGGTCAGTAGACGATGCAATTGCCTGCAAGTTCTGGGGCTGGACGCCTTTCAACTACGCCCAACCCCAGTTCGCAAATTGGAAAAACGTGCAATGGCATCGCACCCTCAATGAGCGCTTTTTGCGAAGCTGAGATCGAAACAACTCCGAAAAGATCATCGAGCTTCCCGGAGTTAACTGAGGTCCTTAACGCAACTTCGCCATTTGGAGAATTGAAATGAACCGACGCGGTTTCGTGAAGTGCGGGTTACAGACCATTGCGGCTGGCCTCGTTGTNNTTACGACTATGATCTTTTGAAATGGTTGTATATCGGATGGGAGAACGATCATCCAAAATCGTGGACCTTCATCGGCGGAGGAATCGCGCCGGGCCTGGGAGACATTATCCAGTACACAGTTACAGTGGATGGAGCGACCTATGCCCCGGACGAGTTTGCCCTGGACCGCAAATCGCGGATCAAGTGGTTTTTGAGGGATGGATATCTTCCGTGTCCCATCTCCCAGTGGATGGCCGGGACATTTCGCGTGGAGATTCAGCACTTCGCCCATCGTGTCCTTGCTGACCGTCTCACCGCAGTGTACTCGCGCGTCCGTGTCACAAGTACAGGCTCGGTTCCCAAGGTTGTTCGGCTCAACGTGAGTGCACGCCCGGACATAGAGATACCGCTCACGGGAGAGTACACAGGCCAGAGTGATGCTGACATGCCCTTCGATTTTTCCGTAAACCCAGGGGACTCGGCTACGAGGGATTTCGTGGCTTTTGCCGCGGGCTCTCCGGTTGATCCTGCGGTATTGAAATCGGCAGGTGGGTTCGACTCCAACTACGAGGCCATGGCGAGGTATTGGAACGGCCGCATGGCAGGCCTGGCGGAGCCAATCAGCCTTCCCGTAGCCGGAATGGTCGAAATGTACAAATCCATTCAAATCACGACCTGGGAAAACATGGTGAAGAACGGGGAGGACTATGAGATCCACGCGGCACCCAGGAATCCTTTCAACAACGACAACTACGACCAGCCCTTTTCCCACGATGCTCCAAATTATGTCGATCAATATATGAGAGAGGGAGACTTCGAAATTGCAAAAAGGATGCTGGCCAGCAAGTATTTCAAGGCCTCCAACAGCACCACATGGAGAGGCCGGGAGGCGACGGATCCCATCTACGAAGACACGCTGGGGAAGTACCTCATTCCGTACGCCGAGTATCTGCGCAGCACCGGAGACCTGGCCTACTTTACCGTGCCGGTTCGGGAAGAACTCAAGAAAGCCGTTCGCAATATTCACGCGTTGAGGTCATTCAACGACAAAGAGCACGATGGGCTCATGAAGAAATCGCAGGATTTCGAGAACTGGGCGGACGATGGAGACTATCTGCTGTGCGACAACTGGTCGGCACTTCATGGGCTTCAGGCATATCAATATATATGCAAGCGTCTTGGCGAGACGGACGAAGCGGAATGGGCCGCCAGGGAGATGGCCGATTTGAACGATAGCCTGAACAGGGCTCTGAGCCAGACCAGTGCACGCCGGCACACGGACTATTACGAGGGCGGGTTCGACGATGTCACCTTGGAGCGATATGGCGATTCAGATTATTCCTGGGTTCCTTACTCGGGAGCCTTGAGCACATTTCCCTGGGGCGCATATTTGAAGGGATTCGAACTCGGCGGATTCTGGAAAGAAAAGTTTGACGATTCCATTCGCCACGCCCTGGCGGTGCGGGATAGAAAAGGAATCCCCGAAGGAAGCTGGGGCACGTGGTGGGGGCAAGTGACTTACGGGACCGCGTACAACTGTAGTGCCGGGCTGCAGTGTCTCTACTC
>PMXH01000387.1:0-3561 GCA_003165855.1 Acidobacteriaceae bacterium
CGCCTCATCCGCTCGCTTGAAGATCGCGGCGTTCTGGTGCTCCTCGACCCGCGCGTCCGCAGGCAGCGCTACGGCCAAACCTTTTTGCAAAGCCTCCCACCCTACCGGATGACCGCAACCATTACGGACGTGGAAGCGTTCTTCGAGAAGAATAGTAGCCAGAAACCATTCTGAACAGGACGCCGCGGAGCCTTCGACTCCGGGAAAGAGCCGGGGAGCAGGACCTGGGGCGGCCTGGGTTCGACAATAGACTCCAGGATCGAGAGAACCTACGAGCCGTCCCTTCAGTTGGCGGGATGTTCAGCAGTGATATTGCCGAGCGGCATCAACACAAAGAAGCACTCAGTCTGCCCCGTGGAACAGCTCAGCACCGCATCCCGAAGAATGCGCCCACTCGAGTGTGCAGGCACAAGATGCGGTAACGTCAGCTTTTTGATCGAGTCGTCAAAATCATCCGATGGAGTTTTTCCGCTCACCTTGAGCACCCCTTGCGTCGATCCGGCCGCAAGTTGAATACGGTAGACTGCCGACGAGTACAACGCGCAGGCGGATTTCAATTTGATCTTGAAAGTGCGGTCATCCTGAAGGGCTCGCTCGGCGCCGGGCTTGACCGTCGATGCAACCCCCGCCTTTTCAAGGCGCGCAATACTGTCGCCAATGGGCTGTAACTCGGGAAATCCCGTCGCGGCCCGAAGAGGATTAGGACGCGACAACTCATAGACCCGAAGAGCCTCTTTTGAATCGCCAAGCGCCTCGAGCAACTGCCCATAGTGGGCGCCGACGGCCGAGTCGGGCCGGTTTCTCCATGCCGCCTCCAAATAATCGCGCGACTCGTCGAGCCTCTTCTCCTTCATGAGAATGTAACCGAGGGTGTCCCAGTATGCGACCAGGCTGGCAGTGCGCTGAAACGACTGCGCGTTGGCTTCGCTCACTCCCGCTGTTGCCGTTTCGCTCTCCTCCATCTCGATCGATTTTCTTGATTTCTGTTCGGCAATAGTCAGGTCGCCATCGGCTTCGGCAAGCAGGTATGAAGCGCCGTTGAGCCCTCGCGCGTCTTCTGCATCGTCCGCCAGGATCTTTTTCGACAGGGCCGCGACCTCGGCATTTTGGTGATTGCGGAGTAGGCATTCCCCAAGCGACGATTGAAGCTCATGATTGGTTGGATCGGCGTCACTCGCTCGGCGAAGGGTTGCAATCGCATCCGTCACATTCAATCGCGACTGGATCTCGGCCAGTTGCGTCGAAACCCGTGCATCGATGTTGCCGGCATTTAGATACGCGCTCAGAACCTTGACCGCATCCTCATCTTCACCCAGTCGATGCAGGTACCCTCCAAAAAGCTCAACAATGTAGGCCTCACTGGGGTAGAGAGAAAGCTCGCGACGATAGGCCTCTTTCGCATCGCCCGGCCTATTCTGCAACATGGCGATGTAGCCATAGCTGCCCCAGAGAAAGGGCTGCTTGGGCTGGATCGCCTTGGCTTGATCGAGCTTCTTCAAGGCTCCGTCCCAATCACGGCTCTTCTCGTAAATCGCCGCTTCCGAGATGAGCTTCGCGGCGGCAGGATCATTGTCAACCGCACTCGGCGAAAGTGCTGCCTTGCCGGCCGTNNGAATTTCTTGTACTGCTCCCACAAAGGGGCTGGCACCTTCGATTGCAGAACCACCATCTTTCTCTCAGCCGTCAGTTCCCCATTCTCAAATTTGTACGTCTTCTCAAAGGTCGCGTACGGCGTCTGCGCGTGAACAGCGTCAGGAAGTTCGGCGCTAAAACCATCCGGAATCTTGATGCGGCTGATGACACTCTCCGTGCGAAGAGCGCCAAGGTCAATATCGTCCGAGGGCTTTTTGTCAGGAGCCGCAGGCAACGAATTGACCGGAAAGAGCGGAACGATCCGATGGTTGTCCCAGTCCCCAAACGGTTTCCTCGAATAATCGTAAGAAACATGCATGGGCAGGCTGGTATCGTCGGCACGTCCAAAGGTTGAGTTGCTCGTCTTGCCGCTGAATCCAAGCGAGGCCGCAAGATACTGCGTGCCCTGATCCCATTGCGCCGGCGCCAGGTTCTGGGCAATGGCGCGCACCAGGATCTCGTTATCCGACCGGTAATTGATGTTCACCTGGCCCGTCAGCTCACCATCTTCCTTGAGGGTTGCAGTCGCCTCAAACCGATCGGCAAAAGGGAACGGTGGCAATGCCGGCGTGCGCTCCAGGTCGGAGGCGCCGTTTGCGAGAATCACAAGGACCTCTTTGTCGCGCAGGGGTTGAAGAAGAAACTGGAACGGCGCGACGCCCGGCGTGCTGTCCAACCAGAGCTTGCCCGAGGGCAAGGTAACCGTGGTGATTACATGGTTGAAGAATGCGGGCGACGGAAGCTCGGCAACCATGTCGAGGCTGGCGCCAATCAGTGCCGGGGCTGAAGTAAATCCCTTCGCATGAAGCAGAGCCTCCAGCAGCGTGTCTTTATCCTTGCAATCGCCATACTGGTTCGCAAGCACTTCGGCGGCCGCATGGGGATGATACCGGCCGACACCAAAATCTATACCCACATACCGGATGTGCGTTGAGACAAACGAGTACAGTGCTTGGATCTGCTCCTCAGGCGATTTGGCCTCACGTGTGAGTTCATCCGCCTGGGCGCGCAACGCATCGGTGGGAACCGCGGACGACGTAGAAAGAGCCCGGTACCACTCACCCACCTCCTGCCATGAACGGAAGGTGGACCACGCCACGTCCGGCTTGTTGTCGGCCTTCGGTTGTGGTGCGTCGTCGTTCTTCTTGTCTGCGGATGTGGGCTTGAGTTGGCTACTCGTCCACACGTACACATGCCTGCCCGCAGCCTCTGTCTCCGTCGGCTTGAACTTGGGACTCCACACCTGTTCGAATTTGCCGGTGGGCACATCAAGGGTCAGACTTTCCGCGAGCACGACCAGGTTTTTTGAAAAGGAAAAACTTCCCCAGAACTGAGAAGGCGACTCGGCATTCTTCCGTTGGCTGTGGACGCGATACTCGAGCGTATCTCCGGCCCGCAGGCCACGAACAGGAATCTGAATAATCTTGAGATCGGAATAGAGCGGCGCCTGCTGCGTTACAGGCGCAGGCATGTCCATTGCGTCGGAGGTCGGCGTCTCCACAGTCGTGCCGTCTGCATGATGCACGATGAGGCTTTGGATCTGCGCGGATTCATTGCCAGAGGCATAAGGAAACGAGAGAACGCTGAGCTGGCGTACTCCCGCGTCATTTTGAATCTTCACGCGAAAGTGAAAGTTCCTTTCGCCAGTGCCATCGGCGTTATACCTGTAGACCGTCTCCAATTGCTCCACAACGGCAGCCTCTGACTGATAGGAGGGAGCGGCGGAGGAGGCCGTGTTTGACTGAGCGAGACCCGAAGATGCGCCGCAAACAAGCACTTCCGCGACAAGCGCCCAGCGCAGAAGCGCAATTTTTTGTTGAGGATATTGAGTGAATCGCATAGGTTAGCGCCAACACCGGAAAGCATAGCATGCACGCCAATTGCAAGCTCAGTGGTCTCCATCACTCTGCCGGGTGCCCCCGGTCCCTC
>PMXH01000387.1:3688-3861 GCA_003165855.1 Acidobacteriaceae bacterium
TCGACTGGACAAGAGGGAAGGGCTGTTCGATTAGGCGGCGCTGGTCTTTGTTATCCGCGCGAGGTCGTGCTAGCATACTCCCATTCCCCGACTGACCCCTCACCCAGGGGGCAGTCTGCGGCTCTCCCATGTACTGATCCAAGTCCTGCAAAATGGCGTCGCGCTCGTCTCAG
>PMXH01000297.1 GCA_003165855.1 Acidobacteriaceae bacterium
TCGCACAACATTCTTTCGCCCGCGTCCGGCCAGCCGATTACCGTGCCTACGCAGGATATGGTGCTCGGTCTTTACTACCTCACCAAAGGGAAACCGGGTGCGAAGGGTGAAGGCCGCGTGTTCGCCAACATCGAAGAAGTCTTGCTGGCGCTGGAAACGGGAGCGGTGGAAACGCTTTCTCCCATCCGCCTGCGCTACACCGGCGAACTGATTGACCTGACCACCGCTTACGACGATCAGGACATCATCCACACCGAACCAGTTCACGTGGAGCGTGCCTTCATCAACACCACCGTGGGCCGCGCCATCCTGAACGATCACCTGCCCGAGGGCATGCCCTACATCAATGGCTTGCTCAAGAAGAAGGGTATCGGCGCGCTGGTGAACTACGGCTACCTCAGGTTCGGGCTCGAGACCACGGTCAAGATGCTCGACGAAGTGAAGGATTTCGGCTTCAAGTACGCCACCAAAGCCGGCCTTTCCATCGGCATTGACGACATGGTCATCCCGGACAGCAAGAAGACCCTGGTGAAGGACGCCGAGAAGCAGGTGGTCGCGGTCCAGCAGCAATACTTGGACGGTGCCATCACCAACGGCGAACGCTACAACAAGGTCATCGAGATCTGGTCGGGCATCACGGAAAAAGTTGCCGACGAGATGTTCGGGCAGATGCAGCGGGCCGACAAGGAAGGCTTCATCAACCCGATTTACGTCATGGCCGATTCCGGCGCCCGCGGATCGAAACAGCAGATTCGCCAGCTCTCCGGCATGCGCGGATTGATGGCCAAGCCTTCCGGCGAAATCATCGAGTCTCCGATCACCGCCAACTTCCGCGAAGGATTGACGGTGCTGGAATACTTCGTATCGACGCACGGCGCCCGCAAGGGATTGGCCGACACGGCGCTGAAGACGGCGGATTCCGGCTACCTCACGCGACGTCTCGTCGATGTGGCGCAGGACGTCATCATCAGCGAATACGATTGCGGCACCGTGGACGGCATTTATGTCCAGGGTATCGTCGAAGCCGGAGAAATTATCGAGCCGTTGCGCGACCGCATTGTGGGCCGCGTCTCGCTCGAAAAGATCAAAGACTACGACGGTAACGTAATCGTCGACATCAACAACGAGATCACCGAAGAGCTTGCCGTGAGCATTCAAGCGGCAGGCATTGAGCGGGTGAAGATCCGCTCGGTGCTCACTTGCGAATCCAAGCGTGGCGTTTGCGTCATGTGCTACGGCCGTAACCTGGCTTCAGGACGCCTGGTGGAATTGGGCGAGGCTACCGGCGTGATCGCGGCGCAATCGATCGGCGAGCCTGGAACGCAGCTCACCATGCGTACGTTCCACATCGGTGGAACCGCATCGCGAGTATCCGAGCAGTCCCGCCTCGATGCTAAGAACAACGGCACGGTGCGCTTCATCGGCCTGCAGACGGTCAAGTCGAAGTCTGGAGACTACGTGGTGATGAATCGCCAGGGCTCGATCGCGATCGTGGACGAGAAGAACCGCGAGCGCGAGCGCTACTCCGTGATCTACGGTGCCAAGCTCAAGGTCGCCGACGGCGATCAGGTGCAGCAAGGCAAGGTCATGGTGGAGTGGGATCCTTACACGTTCGCCATCCTCACCGAAATCGGCGGCGCGGCGCAGTTCAAGGACTTGCAGGAAGGCGTCACGCTGCACGAGGAAGTCGACGAGGTTACCGGACTGTCGCGGCACGTTGTGGCCGATTCGCCTGACGAGAAGCGTCAGCCCGCGATCGTGGTCAAAGGCAAAGGCAGCAAGCGCTACCTCATGCCTTCCCGCGCTCACCTTATGGTGCAGGACGGCGACACGGTTTTTCCGGGCGACGTGCTGGCCAAGATCCCGCGCGAAACCACCAAGACCAAAGACATCACGGGCGGTCTGCCGCGAGTGGTCGAACTCTTCGAAGCGCGCAAACCGCATGAAACCGCGGTCATCAGCGAAATCGATGGCACGGTGAAGTTCGGCGAAGTCGCAAAAGGCCAGCGCAAACTCTATGTGCAGGCCGACAACGGCACGGAAAAAGAGTACTCGGTGCCGCGCGGCGTTCACATCAACGTGCAGGAAGGCGAGCGCGTGAAGGCGGGCGAACCGCTGATGGATGGCCCGCTCAACCCGCACGATATTCTGGCCGTGCTCGGCGAAAAGGAGCTGCAGTCTTANNATGCGCTGGGTGAAGGTCGAGGACGTGGGCGATACCACGTTCCTGCTGGAGCAGCAACTGGATAAGTTCCGCTTCCGCGAAGAGAACGAGCGCGTGATCAAGGAAGGCGGCAAGCCGGCTACCGGACGCCCGCTGCTCCTTGGCATCACGAAAGCTTCGCTCTCAACCGATTCGTTCATTTCGGCGGCGTCCTTCCAGGAGACGACGCGTGTGCTCACCGAAGCTTCCATTCAGGGAGCGGTCGATCACCTGCGCGGCCTCAAGGAGAACGTCATCGTCGGACGCCTCATCCCTGCCGGAACCGGCATGGAATACTACCGCAACGTGCGCCTCTCGCCGGAAATGGAAGAGGCCGCGGCTAAGGTCCAGGCGGAAGTCTCGGCAGCTTACGAAGAGGCCGAGCGCGCTCTCGAGATGATGCGCCATGAGGGCGAGACCGAGGAACTGGCGGCGGAGTAAGCCAAACTAGTCTTGTCATCCTGAGCGGAGCAGGTGATTCGCGAAAGCGAAGCATCTGCGTAGTCGAAGGATCCCTATCCTCATTTGCTTGGGATGAGCTTGTCAGGGAGTTGCTCGTTGCAGCTGAGTATGCCGTGCGCAATGGTGAAAACTCCCCGACAGGTCTGAGCCCAGTTAAGAGCCAAGGGATCTTTCGACTCCGTTGCCCTTCGCTTCGCGAAGGTCAACTCCGCTCAAGATGACAGCAGCAGCTTAACCATGCACGCAAACGCAAAGCGATTGCCGATCGAGGAACCTGGTCCGCTTCCCTCGTTGCAACCCGCGCCTTCCGGCCCTAAGCTAGGACCAGCAATGCTCCGCTTCCTGCGCCTTCTGCGGCTGGCTCTCTGGCGTGCCTTCCAGCACGACGCCTTCTCTATTGCCAAAGCCTCCGCGTATTCCTCGATTCTCACTTTCTTCCCGGCGCTGCTGGTCGTGGGTTCCGTGCTGGCCACTTCGCGCAAGGGCGCGCCCTATCTGCGGGAAGTCTCCTATGCGTTATCGCGCATTTTGCCCGCGGGAAGCAGCGCGGCGATGAATTTTCTGCGAGGCGCGGCGCAACGCCCGGTGAGCCTGCTCATCACCGCTTCCCTGCTGACGTTGTGGACCGCCTCCGGTGTGATGATTTCCTGGATGGAAGGTTTCCGCCGCTGTTACGAACTGCCGAAGGTCTGGGGACTGGTGCAGGAGCGCTTGATCTCCTTCCTGCTTGTCATTTTCGCCCTGGTTCCCATGACGTTCTCTACCCTTCTGGTGGCTTTCGGAAGCAAGATCGAAGCCACCATCCTGTTCTATACCGCACATGAATTCAGCGCCATCATCCTGCTGATGTGGACGTGCCTGCGCTGGCTGATTGCGACCCTTACCAGCATTGCGGTGATCGCGCTCATTTATCACCACGCGGTGCCGCGCACCCAACCCTGGCACAGCGTAATCCCAGGCGCGACGCTCGCGACCGCCATGTGGTTCTCGTCGACCCTGCTGTTTGGCTTCTACCTGCAGCACTACGCCGACTACAGTCTCATCTACGGATCGCTCGGAGCCGCCATCGCCCTGCTGGTCTGGATGTACATGGTTTCTCTGGTTATCCTGGTGGGCGCGGAATTCAATGCCATGCTGTTCCCGCGAGCCATGCTGGGAAAAGAACTGATCGCCGTCAACGGCGCTAGAAAGTAAGCTGCCAGGAGCAGTGGGCACTGCAGAGAAGCCAGAAACCGCCGATCTTCTATTGTGGGCAGAATTTCAAATGAATGCCATTGCATTGTTCGCTGGGTAGTGGCTCGCTGGCGTTCGCCCGGTCGAAGAAGTCTCAAACAGTTACAATAGTCTTCTCTGAATTGAACAACCTGGAATTGAACAAGGCCCCAGTCTGGAACCGATGAAATCACCCCAGCCAGAACTCGCGACCCAAGCCTCCCTCAGTTCGGAGAGTTCCCCTTCAGCTCTCGCACCTAGCGGAACGCCCGCCCACCGCCGCGCCAAGATTATCTGTACCATCGGTCCGGCCTGCCACTCTGAGGCCGCGATGCGCGACCTGCTGCGCCTTGGCATGGATGTTGCCCGCCTGAACTTTTCGCACGGCTCACACGAAGACCACGCCCGCAACATCGAGCGCCTGCGCCGCGCCGCTGAAAAAGAAGACCGCACCGTCTGCATCCTGCAGGATTTGCAAGGCCCCAAAATCCGCACTGGACGCCTCGAGCGCCACGAACCCGTGCTGCTGAAAAGCGGCTCAACCGTCCTGATCACTCCCCGCGACATCACCGGCACCGCGACCCGCATTTCCACGACGTTCCAGGATCTTGCCCGCGAAGTTGGCGTTGGCGCCCGTATTCTATTGCGCGATGGACTTATCGAATTGCGCGTGCGCACCGTCCGCGGCAAGGATGTCATCTGTGACGTTTTGAATGGCGGCACCCTGGGCGAGCACCAAGGCATCAACTTGCCCGGTACCGCTTTATCGATTCCCGCATTAACCGAGAAGGATCGCAAAGATCTGGAGTTTGGCCTGAAGCAAGGCGTGGATGCGGTTGCCCTTTCTTTTGTCCGCACCGCGGCCGACGTGAATATGGTCCGGCAAATCGTGGGCAGCTTGGGATGTGACATTCCATTAATCTCCAAGCTGGAGAAGCCGCAGGCCATCGACCACCTGGAAGAAATCCTGGAAGCCTCCGATGGCGTAATGGTTGCCCGCGGCGATCTGGGCGTGGAGATGGCGCCGGAAAAAGTTCCAGTCATTCAGAAGCATGTGATCCGCCGTGCCGCGGTGTGGCGCAAGCCGGTGATCACGGCCACGCAAATGCTCGAGTCGATGATCGAAAACCCGCGCCCCACGCGGGCGGAAGCAAGCGATGTTGCCAACGCCATCTTCGACGGTTCCGATTCCGTCATGCTTTCCGCGGAGACCGCCAGCGGCCGGTATCCCCGCGAGGCGGTCGCCATGATGTCGCGCATCGTGATTGAGGCCGAGAGCAATATGGGGGAGTTCACTCTGCCCCGCCGCCGCCGCGACCGTCACGGCCTCTCGGTCGCCGAAACCATCTGCGAATCCATCGCGCACGCGGCCGAAGACCTGCCCATGGGCGCAATCGCCGTTTTCACCGAGACCGGCAACACCGCTCGCATGATTTCGAAATATCGTCCGCAGGCGGCTATCTACGCCTTTACTCACAACCGCACCGTAGCTCAACGTACCAACCTCTATTGGGGTGTGCATCCCATGAAATGTGCCCAGGCGCTTTCCGTGGAACACATGGTGCGTGTCGCCGAGAAGGAATTGCTGGCGCGCCGATCGCTCAAGCCCGGCGACGTGCTGGGAGTGGTTGCAGGCACTCGCCAGGCTTCCGGTTCCACCAACTTCATGCGCTTGCACACGGTCACGCCGGAAGAGGCCGGTGCGGCCACGCGCTCCACGCGCAAGCGCATTGTCCCACGCCAGAAGCTATAATCGCGGAGTATGCCGCTGGAATACTTGTCCGTGGCGATTTGGGAGCCACTGCCCAACATGGAGGCCGCCGCGCTCGCGACCATCCGCGAACTCAACGCCATCGTATCGAGCAAGGGATACGGCCGCGATCTTCTCTACCGCAGCGGCGATTCTCATTACGTGCTGCTTCGTTACTGGAATTCCGAACAAGCTCGCCGCACGGCGCTGGAAGATGCTGACCTGCTTCGTTGCTGGTCTCGCCTGGGAAATGAGATTCAAATTCTGAAGGTCTACGAGAAGCTGGAGGAGATCGGCTTACAAGTGTGATGATGAGTGGGGATCCGGGAGAGTGGGGAATCCATGAATGGGAAGTCCATGTTTGAGGAATCAAAGATCGGCGATTCAAGCCCGCACGTATTTACCGACGTCTCAGCGGACCCGTTCGTGCGCGGACTCCTGCATCGCCCCGCTCATCCCAACGGCAATGGACTTGTTCTGACTCACGGTTCCGGATCGAATTGTCAGGCACCTCTGCTGGTTGCGCTGGCGGAGACCTTTGCCGATGCCGGCTTCATCGTGCTGCGCTGCGATCTCCCGTACCGTCAGGATCGATCCTTCGGTCCGCCGGCGCCGGGCGAGGCCAAGCGCGATCGCGCCGGCTTGAAGAATGCTGTCGCAGCGCTCAAGAATCTCGCCAAAGGCCGCATTTTTCTCGGTGGCCACTCCTATGGCGGTCGCCAAGCCAGCATGCTCTGTGCCGAGCTTCCTCCAGAAAAGGACCCCGCGGCAGCCCCGGAACTGGCTGCCGGCCTGCTCCTGCTCTCTTATCCGCTGCACCCGCCCCGCAAGCCCGACCAGCTTCGCACCCAGCATTTTTTCACTCTGCGCACCCCCAGCCTGTTTGTCGAAGGCACGCGCGATCCCTTCGGCTCGATCGCCGAAATCGAGCAAGCCTTGAAGCTAATTCCCGCGAAGACCAAGTTGATGACCATCGAAGGCGCTGGGCACGACTTGGGCTTCAAAGGAAAATCAAAGCGGGGAGAATTAACAGAAAACATACTGGTGGAATTCCGAGCGTTTTCGGGCTGTTGATCCGTGTAAATCCGTGGCCGAACGGACCTAATTCACCCACCCCGATTTCGACCCGCCGTTGCCCTTGCGCGGATCGTCATCCGGCGGAATGTAATTGCCGTGCTCGTCGAAATGAACGTCGCGATCGTGTTTGCGCATGTAGACTTCAAACTTCTTCGCCGCCCGCCGCCGCTTCCAGCGGTAATAGGAATTCTTCATTCCGTAATACCACTCCGACAACGAGAACTTCCCCGATACTCCCCGCGCGGGCGAAAACTTCACATACAGATATCCGAAGAACAAACCGCCCAGATGAGCCAGGTATGCAACCCCTCCCCGGTCACCGATGGCAAAGGCTACTGTCACCACGATCAGGATGAGCACAAAATATTTTGCCTTGATCAGGAACGGGAACGGAATCATCATGATTTCGTTCTCTCCGAAGACCATGCCGAACGCCATGAGAATGGCAAAGACGCCGCCCGAAGCGCCGATCGTAACCGTGTTCGGAGACGCGAGAATGTGGGCAAAGGAAAAAACGATTGTGGTGAGTGCGGCGCCGATCACGCCGGCGAAAAACAACTCCAGAAAGCGGCGCATGCCCCATGAGCTTTCGAAGCTCGCGCCAAACATCCAAATCCCCAGCATGTTCCCAAACCAATGCCAGAACGCGAAGTGAATAAAGCTGTAAGTAACAATCTGCCAGATCGCGAAGTGGAAGACGGTCATGCTGGGAACAAGCCCGAGATACAGCTCGACCCAATCCCTGACCGACGCCGTCCCGAAGGCCAACAGCGCAAGGAACACCGCGGTGTTGATCCCCAGCAGCCAGGTCACCGCCCTGGTGAAGGGCGGGAAGCTTAACGTCATTTCTCGACCGCGACCGCGCAAGCGAATGCTCCTCTTGGAAGTAGATACCTAAACTCAACGTTCGGGCAAGGGGACAATCGGCAGGCTCCGGTGACCCTGCGCATCCACGGCCCTTACTGCAAAGATTACATTATCCTTCGAAAGTTTCAGCGTTGTGCGAGTGACATTGCCAACCTTTTGGACGTACTCCCATTCCGGACTGGTCGTCGCCCGCCACAGCACCTCGTATCCCGTCGCCAGGCCGCCCGGAGCTGCTTCCCAGGTGAGGGTGGAGTCGTTCTCCAGATCTTTGGCAAGCAGATGCACGTTGCCTGGAGGGGCTGGCGCCGAAGCCAGTGATGCCAGCGTCGCAGCGTTCAGGNNCTACATAGTCGAAGTCCACAAACTTCGTAAGGTCGCCATATTCAATGCCATTCTCGGTGCGCACGTTCTGATGCTGATGGTGAAAATCCTCGCGAAACTCAGTGAAGCGCACTGCGGCAAATCCCTGCTGATTGAAAGAATAATGGTCGCCGCCACGCAGATAGCGGTCCAGCCGGAACACCAGCATCGGCTGCACGCCTACATCGTTCTTATATGCCCGGCCCACATCGGCGATATAGCGCGCCAGTTGCCGCGACGCAGAGTCATTCTCGCCGCCCAGACCGCGAATCCGGCGAATCTCCTGCTCCGTGGCCGCTGCGGGCAAGCCTTCGGAAAACACCCGCACCACCGAGTGATCCTGCTCCGCGCTCCTGTCGCCGCCTACAATGTCGTTGTTTAGGACGGCTTCAAGATTCCATTCTTGTTCTTTGGCCATCTTCTCTTTGGCCATCTTTTCTTTCGCCATCTGGGCAAAATGATGGCTGCCGTTCAGGCCTTGTTCCTCGCCCGCGACGGTCAGAAAAATAATGGTCGCCGGGAATTTCAGCTTGCTCAAGACCCGCGCGCATTCGAGACTCACGGCCGTTCCGCTGCCGTCGTCGTTCGCCCCCGGCGCGTCGGCCTTTACGTCCAGAGTATCGCTGGGGCGCGAATCGTAGTGCCCGGTCACCAGCACGACACGCTTGGCGTTCTCCGCATCCGTCCCCTTCAAGACCGCATAAACATTGGTGATTTCGGTGGGCTGGGGTATCCGGTCGGCAGCCGGTTCGGTGAAGCTGTCGGTCTTCACCTCCAGGCAGCCGCCGCAATCCCTGGAATAGCGCTCGAACTCTGATTTGATCCACTCCCGTGCCGCACCCACCCCGCGTCCAGCCGCGGTCGAATCCGGGTCCTGTGCGGAAATGGTGAGCCGCGTTCCAAAGCTCACCAGTTTCTCAATATTCGCCCGAATGCGTTCCGCCGAAACCTGCCGCAGCGCGGCTGAGATGTGGCCATCGATGGCCATGGGTTCAGACGCGCCGCCTTGGCTAGCGCCAGCTGGACTAGAGCCAGGGCTTTCGCGTTGTTGTGCGAGCGCTCCGTTATCGAGCGTCAGCAACAGCGTGACGGCTACAAGCCACGTTCGTTTCCTGAGAGTAGAAATCATGTCCGCTCCGGCGTGAGAAATGTCAAGGCCGGCGGGCAGTTACCGCCGGATTAAAAATATCGCTCTCTCCAGCCTCGCCCCCTTGACCTGCGGCGGGGAAGAATCTAAATATTATCAGTGGTATCTAAGGATGATACCGAATAGGCCTGCGGAGGAATCAATGGTTCTTTGTCCTGAATGCGAAACCGACCTGGATGTGGATGAAGAAGGGGTCGACGAGGGTGAGATCATCTCTTGCCCCGAGTGTGGCACGGACTTCGAGGTCGTGACGACCAGTCCGCTTGAGCTGAAGGCGGTCGAAGAAGGCTACGTGGAAGAGGAAGAGGAAGTGGAGACCGAAGACGGTGACGACGCTTAGCGCTTGCCGCACACGTTTCCCCGCCCGCTCGTCCTCTTTCTGCCTGCTGCTTGTGCTTGTCTTCTCCGCTTTGAGTCCGAACGTCTTGCCGGTGGTCCATGCCGCTCCCGCTACCAAGCAGCTGAAACCCACGGATCCTTATGCCCTCATCTTCGGCACGGTCTGGGGACCGGACAATCACGCCGTCTATGGCGTGAAAGTTTACATCCGCCGGGTGCCTGACAAAAAGCCCAGGTGGGAGCTCTATTCCGACCATGCCGGCGAATTCGCCCAGCGCGTCGCCGCCGGCAAGAACGACTACGTGGTGGGCGCCGATCTCAAGGGCGTCAAGACTGCAGACGGACACCGCCTGCATCTCGTGGAAGAGGTTCCGGTGCACGTAGAGTATGATGAACGCGTGGATATTGGCCTGCACCTCACTTTGGACACGAAGCAGTAGCAGGAAGAGGCATCCCCTTCGAATGACCGCAAGACCCATGACCGCAAGATCGTCGATTCAGAATGCGTTCCTCATCGCCTGCTGTCTCCTCCTCGTTCTGTCCGTAGCGGCCCATGCCGCCGACAAGAAAGATAAGACACAGGGACGCCTGCTCTTCGGCAAAGTGCTCGACCAACAGGACAACCCTGTGGTGGGGGCCATCGTCTACCTCACCAACACACGCAGCCACGCCGTGAAGAGCTACATCGTCGGCCAGGATGGCACCTATCGTTTCCCAGCGCTCTCGGCCACGGTGGACTACGAGGTCTATGCCCAGCGGAACAACGGCAAGAGCGACACCAAGTCCGTAAGCCAGTTCGACGACCGGTCCCAGGTTTACATCGATCTGAAGATCGATACGCGGTAGGGCTGACGCTGGCCGCGCGGAGAAAAGAGGCCTGTTTCGATGCAACTTTTCGGGTCCGCAAGGGTTCAATATAGAAAGACGTTCTTGTGTGGGAGGAGAACCTTGAAAGTATCGCGCTTATTTCACAATAAAAATCGGTGTGCCGTGGCTGCGGGGACATTGTTCGCAAGCTTGATCCTCATGGCCGTGTCGGCTCTTGCGCAACAGGGTGCCATGAGTCCTTATCAGGGCGAAAGCGATGGCGTCAGCGCCGGCGGCAAGTG
>PMXH01000600.1 GCA_003165855.1 Acidobacteriaceae bacterium
AACCCGGCCTTTTGCAAAGGGATGCCAGAGATGCTTGCCTCATCGGCTCGCGGTGTCTGGGGTCCCAGCGGCCGGCTTCAGTTCGCCGTGTTCTTTGGCCTGGCCCGAATATCTCCTTATCGCCGCCAGGAAAGGTTCACTCGTCTCTCTCGCTCGAACTCTTCCGCTTAAGATATCCGGGAACGGTACGTAGCTCCCGTAGAGAATCCGGGTCTCGTCTTTATCCTGCGTAACGACGGAGCCGTTGAGATCAATGCCCGCAAAGATGCCGCGCGCNNCCGATCTGCAATCCCCAGCTTCCGCCGGTGATGGTGATCGGCGCCGGTGCGCTCCATCTGCCGCTTTCTGTCCGGCACGTGGCGACACCTTTGCCATGACTGCCTCCGAAACCGACAGCAATTTTCACCATGGAGGGAATCACCGCCACGCACTTCGCATCACTCATCACCTTGTCAGGGATTGCTTTATCAGGAGTGGCCATGATCTCGTTCAGAACCTTGGCGGATGCATCGAGCCGTTTGTCAATGTCTGACCGGTCTTTGTCATCCGCGGAGCAGACCATACTGGCCAAAAACAGAAAGCCAAAACCGAGCACCAGCAGACATCTCGGCGATGTGGAGCGAATTCTTCTCATAAGCGACCTCTTCCGTGCTCGAAGCGAGCAGCTGTTTTGAATGCTATTGCGCATATAACCGTAAATTCCTCTTCGCGCTTCTTCCATCGGGTCGAAGCTGTAACGTGGGTCGTTGCGTGCTTGAGGAATTGGGAATGCTGGCAGCCGGTTTACACGCTTGTAGGGTTCGAGAGGCAGTGCGAATAGGGTGTTGCTAGTATTTGATCTTTGAGAAGTGGAGTAATTAAGGGTTAACCCCGATGGGAATCTTGCACGCTTGCTTCGCGGATCAGGGAATGCGAGCTGCCTAGGTAAGTGGAAAGTTCTTACTTGGAGCAGGCGACCCCGAAAGCACGGCTCCCTTAATTCCCAACCTTTGCACTGTCCTACGGCAACTAAGTTCCAGATAGCGACAAATTCCAAAGGCGCGGGTAGGCCCACGCTTTCATCAGGAGGAAGCTTTTTATGGCAGACGATATGGAGAAAAAGGGGCAGCAGGGCAGCCAATCTGGACAAGGCAATCAGGGCGGGCAGTCTGGCCAGCATGGACAGGGCCAACAGAGTGGCCAGTCCGGCCAGAACCAGCCAAAGAAGGGCGGTCAGGGGCAGAACGAGAACGAGGAAGACGACCAGAATCGCGACCGTCAACGTCGCGCTTCGTAGTTTTCTTCTAATGCTATTGCAATGATCGCTGGGGTCCCGGCCTTTTGGGGTCGGGATTTCGTTTTTATCGAGGTATCGTAATTTGTACGCTTCAAGTGCAAGGCTGACAATCAAAAAACTCGCGAGGAAACCAAATGGCAGTGAAGAAACGTCCTCTGAAGCAGGAACCTTTCCTAAATACGGTCGCTCGCAAGCTGGGGCACGCGGCAGGCGCACTCACCAAGGCAACCGAAGATTTGGCGGAGAATCTCTCAGCCCTCCCGGAAACTGTGACGAAGAGGGTACGCGAAGCTGGCCATATCGCACCCGCGAAGCCCTCTCAGGGGAGTGCCCGGCGTGCGAAGAAACTTCTTCCCACCTCGAGAAGGCGCAAAACGAAGGCCGCGTCTGGCGTGCCGAAGCGAAAACGGAAGAACAAAGTTGCCTGAAGTTTCACACGGGGACCGAGCCCCGGCTTCACTGGACCGTGATCAGAAAACCTTACATGGATTGGTTCTGGCAACTAGGGAAACTATTGCGAGTTAGCAGGGCGCGGACAGTATTGCCGGCAAGCCGATGTGTTCTTACAGTGCGGAGAGTGCAGAAAGTTGAGGCCGTCTCCCATGGCATACAAAATTGCAGGAAACAGTATTGAAGGGCAGCGTTCGCCTTCGGCAGAAGATCTAAGGCGCGTGTTCGAGACTGCTGTGTGCGAGATTCATCAAGCTGATCGCGCCGCTAAGAAGACGCTCCAGTATCGTACTCCGATCGTCTCCCGCGCGAGGATTTTGGGGCTGTCTCAAGCCGGCGCAGAGAAACAAGCACTGGCGGACGCAGCTCGCGCCCTGGCTCGGCTCTGGAAGGTTTGAGAGAATCCGCTCCCGGGGAGAATGTCAGGAACAGTGCCCGCCGGTTCCGTTTTCTGCCGAAGTGCTCTCTCGATAACAAACGAAGTGAGGATGGCGAGACTTAGAAGGTGTTAGGGGATCGCTGAACTAGACAGCGTCCCCCTTTTGGCGGTAAGTGAAGCTAACTCACTTTGCGGCGCGCGCGAGTGTTTTCTCATCTTCTTCTGTTCCTGTTGCGATTGACTTATCGGCCGGCGGATTTGTCTTCCCTGCCTTGTCGACAGCCTTTTTCCCGGCTTCTTTCACATTGCCCCAGGCGTTCTGCATCTTCCCTTCTACCTGCTTCGCCGCTCCTCGGACCTGTTTCTCGTTGTCTCCAGTCCATTCGCCCGCCTGGCGCTGGACGCGACCAGCAACATCTTTGACCTTGCCTTCCACTTGATCCTTGTTCATGAGTATTTTCTCCTGGATTTGTTCTTCGATTCTTCGAAGTCGACTTTTGCTCCCCGGATCCCGCCGCTGCCGAGACGTTAACTCAGACGACTGGGCTTCGGCCTTGGATCAAACGGATCAAAACGGCGACCACCGCCAATACGAGCAGAATGTGAATGAATCCACCCAGTGTGTACGAGCTCACCATGCCCAACAGCCAGAGAATCAAGAGCAGAACGGCTATAGTCCAGAGCATCGGTACTCCTTTCCTGGAAGCTTTATGCTGCTCGCTTGCAAACGCTAGCCAGCAACTGCACCGGAGTGTACGCGGAATACATGGCGGCAGGTATCGAGTAAAATCCCTACTCGAAGCGAAACTTCACTTTACTTGCGATGGAATGCGC
Organism: Acidobacteriaceae bacterium; assembly: GCA_003165855.1. Taxonomy (GTDB): domain Bacteria; phylum Acidobacteriota; class Terriglobia; order Terriglobales; family Acidobacteriaceae; genus Sulfotelmatobacter. The sequence goes on from PMXH01000600.1 coordinate 2,940, forward strand.
AAGGGCGCGGTGGTTCTCAACCAGCCTGCTAGAAAAACTGGACGATTCCATTCTGCAGGGCATAGAGTGCAAGATCCGCGACCGAATTGGGGCTTGGTAGCTGGCTCAGAACCGCCTCGCGGTCACGCGATTCGGTTTTCTTTCCGCGGCGAGTCGCCCAGGAGGAAGCACTCGCGGTGCGCACGGATCGGGTAACGATTCTTCCCGGACGCTCAGGCCACAGTAGTCTCTGGCGGCGTACCACGGAGTTGCGGCGGCATCTGAATCTGGATGATGTTGTTCTTGATCGCGTACACGACCAGGTCGCGAATGGAATGCAGGCTGAGCTTTCGCATGATGTTGCTGCGATGTGTTTCCACCGTCTTGGTACTCAAGTTCAGGAGTGAGGCCACTTCCTTGGAACTCTTTCCTTCCGCGAGAAGCTGAGTAACCTCGCGTTCCCGGACGGTCAGTGTCGGCAAGTTCGGAGGCTCGCTCCGGGATATGGCGTGACCCTTCTCCAGGAAGCCCGCCAACACTAGATCGTTCACCCGTGGCGTGAAGAACATCCGTTTGCTCTGCAAGGCATCGACAGCGGACACCAGATCGCGAGCAGCATCGGATTTCAGCACGAACCCGCGCGCTCCGGCGTCGAGCGCCTCACGGATGACCTGATCGGAATCAGTGATCGTGAGAACAATAACTTTGAAGTTGGGATCATGCTGCAGCAGTTGGCGTGTGGTGTCCAAGCCATTAAGGTATGGCATGCCTATGTCCACGATCACGACATCCGGCTTCAACTGCTTGGCCATCTCGAGCGCCTCACGGCCATCGGATGCCTCTCCGCACACTTCCCAGCCCTCACGTTTCTGGAGAAGTGAACACAAACCTCGGCGTACGATTTCGTGATCGTCGGCTAACAAGATACGCAGTTTCATGGCATCCTCCACCTAAGCCTCAGAGATAGATAGATCTGGACACACTAACGGATCGGAACTTAACCCGAAGCGTGCGGACTTCGTGCCAGTGCTGTAAAAACCCTATGCTGACTTACCGCCTCTACGGCCTCCAACAGATCACGGGCGGCATTCGACTTCACGACGTACCCCCTGGCTCCAGCATCCAAAGCCTCACGCATCATCTGCGGAGAATCATGCTGAGTAACGAACAAAACTTCGAGACCTGGGGTCTTTTGCTTCTGAATTAACCGGCACGCTTCCAAACCATTCATTCGAGGCATGGTGACGTCGAGCACCACAACGTCGGGCTGCAAAACGCCGACCTTGTCCAGGGCCTCGACTCCATCCGATGCCTCGCCGACTACCTCCCACCCGGATCGCCCTTCCAACAATGTTCGCAGGCCTTGTCTCACGATGGGATGATCGTCCACTAGCAGTATGCGGACTGCCATAAGGTTTTCTAGCTCTCTGAGGCAGCCTCCTGCATATCGTTCGATACAGTGACCCGGCTGGCTCCAGTTTCAGGGTCGCCCCACTCCTGCCGCAGGAGTCTATCAGGCCAGGTGGAAAAGGCAACGTCTTCGTGAATCATTTGGAAGTTAGCATGGCACTATCCGGAGTCGAATACAGGGAATCCTGTATTTTCGCAGATCTAGGGTTCCAAATAGAGACTTTAGTTGTCGATTGAGCTGACTCTCGGGAAATAGGTTCCTTCATGCAAAAGCGCATCCACTGCCTCGACGATGGACCCAACATCCGACTTGGCGCAGGCTCCCCGGATCCCCACTCTACGGGCTTCCTCGGCCAGTTGATTGGACAGATGAATGGTGACCATCAGAATGGGAATCTCAGGAAACAGTCTCGTGATTTGCCGGGCCACATCGAGACCGTTTAGATCTGGCATCTGAAAATCGAGCAGAATCATGTCGGGCGGATTTTTCTCGACTCGTTGGAGCGCTTCTCTTCCGGTGCGAGCCTCGTCACACACCTGCCAGGTGCTTTGCTGCTCAAGCAGAACACGAAGATAGTGCCGCACCGCCGGGTTGTCGTCTACCACAAGAATTCGAACCAAGCGGCACTTCCTCCAATGCAGGGCCCCACTGCTTAAGTACGGCTTCGATCCTGGCCAGGACCAATGTCTCTGGCCGCGCTAGCCACAGCCAGCTATTCAATGCCCTTTGCTGTGGCCCTCTTCTTCTTTGTGCTTCTTCAGCACCGTTCGCGCAGCCACTTCCTTGGCCCGATCACCGTAGCGGCCGGACCGTTGCGCACTTTCCTTGATATGCTCATACTCTCGCTGCTCTTTTGCACTTACTCCGCGAAGATGTTTTTTTTCAGGCATCCCGTCTCCTTCATATCATTCTCACCCGTCCACCATAGATTCTTAGCGATGGGCTCGCAATACGGCAAACTCCTTACGCCCAACACTGCCCGCGCGGCGTATTCTTTCTTACCTAACCACTGCAGGATACGACAGGGATATCTGCGGCCACTCATTGTTTCGTTTAGGCGACGGAGATTCGCCGATCGGATTTGCCGCGGGTCTCCGCAGTCTCCGCTTCGGAAATAGCAGGTCGCGCATTTTCATCTTCGCTTTGTGCAGTTGCGATTTTGAATTGCCCACCGAGCAGTCCAGCATTTTGGCGATCTCGTGGTGCTGGTATCCCTCGACCTCGTGCAGAGCGAAAATCTTCCGGCACCCCTCAGGGAGTTCCAGCATGGCGCGGCGAAGCGCAATACGGTCGACCGCGCCCGACAGATTCAGATCCGCTCTTCCGACGTCGCGGCGCAGAGATGGCGACTCTGACGACACCGGTTCGTCAAGGGATACCACCGGCGGGGACTTCCGCCGTCGCAACTTCATGAGCACGGTGTTCACCGCCACTCGGTAAAGCCACGTGGAAAAGGCGGAGTCGCCGCGGAACGATCCCACGCTGCGGAACACCTGCAAGAAAGCTTCTTGCGTCAGGTCCTCCGCTTCAGCAACATCCTTGGTCATCAGCAGACAAACGGAATACACGCGCTTTTTGTGAGTCTGGAAGAGCGCGGAAAAGGCCTGCTCGTCGCCACGTTGTGCGCGCTGAACCAGGCTGCGTTCGGATTCATCTCGGTTGACTTCTTGAACGTCCGGAATCGCACTGCTCGCTGTCGCGGAAATCACGCAAGTCGCCACTGTAGTCCTCCTTCAATCGAACCAGGGTGCTTGTCTGAGCTCTCGATAATTCGGGAGCATTTCAACTTCTGAAACATTGAACGTCTGAAAAGAGACTAACGGCGCCGCGGTCCGCGGCCCATCGGGATGCTGCTGTAATTAATTGGCAGACTTGCTGTACAGAGGTGGGGTCAAATACCGAAAGGTGTGCGTTCGCCTTGGGCTGCCGCGAAACGGAACGCGGCGAGGGCTATCACTCCATGCGGCGGCAAGGAGCAATCGGGGCAATTCCTTAGAGGGGGACGAACTACCAGGTAGAGAGTTGCGACTTAAATAGTCAGAGCACCAGCCTCTCGCAATACCGAACTACAAGGAATCACTAGTTCGACAAGGGTTCCGGGATGGACATTGGTCAGCCTTAGTTCTCCACCAAATTCTCTGGCACGCTGCTTCATGCCTCCGATGCCGACGCCAACGCTATCCGGCTGCAGCTCCGCAATTCTCTTGCCAATTCCCTTTCCGTCATCTCGCACCGCAACCACGATGATTCCTTCTCTTTGAGTCAACGTAATCCATACCTTGCTTGCTTCAGAATGCCTAAAGACATTGGTCAGTGCCTCTTGGACGATTCGGAAAACGGCAGTTTCTACCTCCGACGCGAGCCTTGGAAATTCGACGGGCTGCACGTCGAGAGACGTTTCAATTCCGCTGCGCTTTGTAAGCCCTTCCACGTACCATGCAAGCGCCGATAGTAAGCCAACTTCATCAAGTAACGGCGGATGCAAAAGGTGAGACATGGTGCGCACCTGCTGAATGGCGCGATCAACGATGTTGCTGGCCTGCACCCACGCATCCTCCACGGGTGGAGCGGATTCCTCCAAAATCATCTTGTCCAATACCATCTTAGCCACGGCGAGTTCCTGCCCTAACCCGTCGTGCAGATCGCGGGCAATCCGCCGACGCTCCTGGTCCTGCATGGTCATGAGCCGGACAGAGAGACGCCTCAATTCGTCCGTCCGCCGGTCAACCATCTTCTCCAATTCCGTAGCGCTGTCGCGAATCGATTGCTCCAACAGTTTGCTGTCGTGAATGTCGGAACACGTCCCGTACCATTTCACGATCTTCCCATCCGGATCTCGTATCGGAACCGCGCGCGCTCGGAACCAGCGATAACCCCCATCCTTGGACCGGATGCGATACTCCGCCTCGTAGTTGGTTCCTGATTCGACGCAGAGCATCCAGTCCGCCATGGCCTTTTGCTTATCCTCAGAGTGCACATAGTCCAGCCACCCGAAACCATTCGCTGAGCCCGGGGAAGCGCCGGTAAAATCATAAAATCGGTCGCTGATGTAATCCCTGGCACCGTCATTCTTACGGCTGAAGATGATGTCCGGCGCGGTATGGATAATGGCATCAAGTTCTTGATTCTTTCCCACCAGCTCCATATTGAGCTGCAGCAGTAATTCCGCCTTGCGAGCCAATTCTTCCGTTCGCTCCAACACGCGCTGCTCCAGTTCGCGATTCAGAGTTTCGAGCTGCCGCGTTTTGCGGTGCAACTCGGCAAATACCCTGACTTTCGCACGCAGAAGCTCCGCCACCACCGGAACGGAAATGTAGTCGACGGCGCCGTGTTCATATCCTTTGAGCTGATCCAAATCGGTCAGATGCACCGCCGATACAAAAATGATTGCAGTCCTCTGAAAACGCGGGTGTTGGCGGATCATTGCAGCCAATTGAAAACCATCGAGCTCGGGCATGCTCACATCCATCAGCACCACCGCAACGTCGTTCTTCAGCAGAACTTCGAGAGCTTCCTTCGCCGAAAGGGCCTTGATCAGGTTCTCGCCCAGTCCGCCCAGCATGACCTCGTAACTAAGCAGCTTGGCCGGCTGATCATCCACCATGAGAATGTTGACCTTTTCGTTCGTGCTCATTAGTTATCTCCGCGACGTCTGTGGAGCTACGTTTTCTACGACGGACGAGTACTATCTGTGAAGCCACATCCGCAGTGACGAGAGCAGTTGCTCGGTATTCACTGGTTTAGCCAGGTATTCAGACGCTCCCGCTTCAAGACACTTCTCCCGGTCTCCCTTCATCGCTTTTGCGGTGAGGGCAATGATCGGTAAGCGCCGGAACGAAGTGTTCTGCCGGATCACCTGCATGGTTTCGTACCCGTCCATTTCCGGCATCATGATGTCCATCAGGACAATCGCAATATCCGGGGTCGATTCCAGCTTGGCAATCGCTTCCCGCCCAGTCCCCGCCGTGATCACGGTCATGCCCCTGCGTTCAATAACACTGCTGAGGGCGAAGATGTTGCGCACGTCATCATCTACGATCAGTACTTTCTTGCCCACCAGGGCATCATCCGAGTGATGCAAGCGGTCAAGCAGCATTTGTTTTTCCACCGGCAAATTACCAACGACACGGTGCAGGAACAACGCGGTCTCATCCAGCAACCGTTCCGGCGACTCCACTCCCTTTACAACAACGCTGCGTGCCAGCGAATGCAGCCGGGCATCTTCCTCCGGGGAAAGTTCCTTGCCCGTGAAGACTACGACGGGCAGGTCGCCCAGCGATGGAGTGTCGCGGAAGCGCTCTAACACGTCGAAGCCTGATATGTCTGGTAGACGCAGGTCGAGAACGACACAGTCCACGGCGTGCTGTTGAGCCGCTTCGATTGCCTCCGCGCCTGTAGCCACGACCGTAACGTCAATGTCGTCATACCCCAGCAGTTCCTTGATACTGAGTTGCTCGGCCGGGTTGTCTTCCACCACCAGCAATCGTTTCCGCCGGGGAGCGGAGTATTCCTTGATGCGGGCCAAAGCTGTTTCCAGCCCCTCCGGCGTAGTGGGCTTCGTGACAAAGGCAAACGCGCCCCGGGCCAGACCGTGGTGACGATCCTCGTCCAGGGTCAGCATCTGAACCGGAATGTGCCGGGTTGCAGGATCCTGCTTCAGGTGGTTCAGAACTGTCCACCCCAGCATGTCCGGCAGGAAAACGTCCAGGGACACAGCGGTCGGATGGTACTCCTGGGCCAGCGCGAGGGCTTCCGCACCACGGTTAGCCACCAGAACTTTGAAGCCCTTGTCCCGCGAGAGATCCCGCAACACGCGAGCATAGTGTGGGTCGTCCTCAACAATCAGCAAGACCGCGTCATCGGGTTGCAGATTGTCCCGGTCGTCGGGAATCTTCTCAATCGGATGCTCCGAGACGCCCGCCACCGTCAACTGTACTGGCGAAACGGACGATCGAGACCTTCCCTCCGCTGGAACGGCTCCAGAGGAAGAAGGACCGACGTAAGTTTGCGGCAAGTAGAGAATGAACGTGCTGCCTCGGCCGGGAGCGCTGCGCAGCTGAATTTCTCCGCCGAGCAGACTCGCCAACTCGCGGCTGATCGCCAGCCCCAGCCCTGTGCCGCCGTACTTGCGGCTGGTGCCGGCGTCTGCTTGCTGGAACGCTTCGAAGATGATCCGCTGCTTTTCAAACGGAATGCCAATACCGGTATCGGCAACTTCAAAGGCCACCACCGACGCGGCCTTACCCAGAATCGGGTGATCCTCGGCCCAACCGCTCCGGGCAAGAGATACCGACAGCCGGACGCCTCCACTTTCGGTGAACTTGAAAGCATTGGACAGCAGGTTCTTCAGTACTTGTTGCAACCGCTTCGAGTCGGTCACCACGCTCCGGGCGAGATGCGGGTCGGCCTGCACCTCGAAACTGAGATGCCGGTGTTCCGCTTCGTGCCGGAACGGGCGTTCCAACGCGTCCAGAAGGCTGGCGAAGAAGACTTCCTCCGCCTCCACCGAGACCGTTCCAGATTCGATCTTCGACAAATCGAGAATGTCCGTAATCAAGTTCAGCAAGTCTGTTCCCGCGCCATGAATCGTGCGCGCGAACTCAACTTGCTTCGGTGTGAGATTCGCATCCGGATTGTCACTGAGTTGTTGCCCCAGAACGAGAATGCTGTTCAGTGGCGTGCGCAACTCATGCGACATGTTGGCCAG
>PMXH01000159.1 GCA_003165855.1 Acidobacteriaceae bacterium
TCGCTGCGGTTATACAAGGTCACCCGCTCTTCCAACAGCGTGGATCCGGGCTTTAAGACCAGTTCCACCCTCCATTGCATGCCGTACGCCCGGTCCGTATTACCCACCCAAACTGACGCGCTTCCGTCTGGATGCGTCGCAAACGCAAAGTCCACCGGCGACATCNNTTCTCGAGGAAGATCGCGCGCCACGCGTGGTCTGCCCTTACGCCCGTAAGATCCGTGCGCAGCGTATAGGGATAATTGAAGCGGGTCGTTTCATAGATATCGAATGGTGGGTTTGGGTCGGGTTGGCCTTCTTCATATGTCGGCAGCGTCATTGTGCCCTGCCAGACCTTCACCTGAGCTGCAGCAGGCCTGCAAATCGCAAAGAACATTCCCACCAGCAACAGCGCACAGAAAGAACTTCTCTTCATCAGCCTCTCGCTTCGGATTGCGGTCTTCCGACATGCCCGCCGCAGGTAGCTGTTAAGTCAATGGGCATTATCGAATATATTCCGTTTTATTATCATACATGATCTTTAGTATTCGTTTATAATTCTTTTTGCGATTCAGGCCGAGGAATTTCTGCAGCAGCTCGGCCTGCAAATCTGCCGGAATGCCTGAAAACGGAGCTTGGACCCGATGAACGTGAAGATCAGCAGAAGTCAAAAGTCGAGTCTGGCAGCTCTGCTCTTCTCGGTCGCACTGGCATGCTTCGGCCAAGACCCGAACAGTTGGAAAGTGATCGGTCCCGGCGGCGGCGGCACGACGATCGGCCCGACGATCAGTCCCCACGATTCCAGTCTTGTGGTTGAGCACTGTGACATGACCGGCGGCTACGTGACGCACGATAACGGCGAATCATGGCGGATGTTCAATCTCCGAGGCGGCATCAATGTTTTCTCCTTTGATCCTTCAGACCCTCATGTAATCTATGCCGGAAATTCCGGACTCTGGCGGAGCAGTGATACCGGCCGTACATGGAAGATGCTTTTTCCCAGCCCCGCCCGCAATACCATCGAGCATCAATTGGGCGATCACTCCGACTATGTGCTTACCTCGAGCGATCCTGCCTATCCCGGCGGAGATGTCTCTGCCATTGCGATCGCTCCACGAGCCGGCCAGAATGGCCAGGAGCATCTTTACCTTTCCTTTGAGGAGAACGACCAACCTGCCGTCATCGTATCCTCGTTAGATGCTGGCGCTTCATGGGCACGCCTGACGACACTGCCCCAACGCGTCGTGCTTCTCACTCCGCAGAGTTCAGGACTGATCGCCATCTCGGGCTCCGCGGCCTATCGCATCGCCCCCGATGGCAGCGTCACAGAAGAAGGCAGCATTCCAACAGGCATCAGAGCTGCCAGTGCTGCGCGATCTGGCGACACGGTTTGGATCTACGCAACCGGCCAGGACGGAAAGGTGTATCTCTCGGATGATTCGGGCCAGAAATGGAACCCGGTTACACCGGCGCTTCGACAAACTTCCGGCCACTTTGAAGCCATCGCCGCCAGTGATCGCCACCCCGAGGTTGCCTACGCCGGTTTCCGCGGCCTTCAACTCGGCGAGGGCAAACAGAACCTATTTAATGGCATCGCGAGGACTACGGACGGCGGCCGCAACTGGAAGATCGTTTTCAAAGAGTCGAATCAACCTGCCGCCAACCTGAGCGGAACCTGGATCGAGAAGCGCGCCGGCCAGGACAACCGCGATATCTGGTTCGACGCCCCTTTTAGTCTTGGTGTTGCGCCGAGTAACCCCGACGTAGCGTTCGCGACCGATCTCTTCCGCACCTATCGGACACTCGACGGAGGCGCAACCTGGCAGGAGATGAACTCCAGGCAACTGCCTGACGGCGGCTGGACCTCGCGTGGCTTGAATGTCACTACTAACTACGGCATCCAGTTTGACCCCTTCGATTCCCCTCATATCTATATGGATAACACCGACATGGGTTTATTCCAGAGCACCAACGGCGGCCTATCCTGGAGAAGCACGAGCGAAGGCGTTCCCGCAGACTGGCGCAACACCACTTACTGGCTGGCCTTCGACCCTGCTCAGCGCGGCCTCATCTGGGGCGCCTTCAGCGGCGCACACGATCTACCCCGTCCCAAGATGTGGCGAAATCGCAGTCCCAAGAGTTTCACCGGCGGTGTTGCCGTTTCCACCGACGGCGGCAACCACTGGCAACCGAGCAATGCGGGCATTCCATCGGACTCCATCACCCACATCCTCCNNGCGGAACACTGGCAGCGCATCGACCTACCTGCTGGAGTTACCGGACCAACCGGCCTGGAAATTGACCCGCGCAATCCGCAACGGCTCTACCTCACGGCATGGGGACAAGAGGGTGAAACCGCCGACCGGAACGGTGGTGTTTATGCATCCAACGACGGTGGCGAGACATGGCAGTCTCTATTCACGCAATCGCAGCATGTCTACGATCTGACGATCGATCCCAACCATCCTGACACTCTTTACATCTGCGGCTTCGACGCCGCGGCCTATCGCTCCACCGACCGCGGCAATCATTGGACACGAATCGAGGGATACGACTTCAAGTGGGGTCACCGCGTCATTCTCGACCCTAACCAGCCAGGCCAGATCTACATCACCACGTACGGGGGCGGGGTGTGGCATGGGCCCGCTGCCGGCGCCGCGAACCCGCCCGAAGCCGACCAAAGCCGAGTTCCTATCGCTCATTAGGATGATTTCACCGGTTTTGCGATGGAAATCGAAGATAACCTTAAATCATTGCCTTTTCAAGCTGTAAGATTTCGTTTTATATCTTATTGTAGTAGAATCGGACTAGTGTTAAGACCATGAAGTTGCGGGAGGGAAGGTGAGTCGCTGCCGCTCGGCGCACTCGATGGCTGGTCCGATGCTCAGCCGGGAAGCCCCGCGTCCAGGAAACGGAGAAAGATAATGTCGGACATTTTGCTGCATTTGGCAGAGACACGACGCCAGGAATTTGCGAAGGGAATCTACTCCGTCTGTTCTGCGCACCCCTGGGTGCTTGAAGCAGCAATTGACCAAGCACTGGAAGACGATTCAGACGTTTTGATCGAGGCCACTTCCAGCCAGGTAAATCACCTTGGTGGCTACACGGGCATGCTACCCGAAGACTTTCAGCGCCGCGTCGTCGGCATAGCGACTGCCAAGGGATTGGAGGAGTCGAGGTTAATCCTTGGCGGAGATCATCTGGGACCGAATCCCTGGCAAAAACAACCGGCGCTTGAGGCAATGCGCGAAGCCGAGCGCACGGTACAGGCCTTTGTGAGTGCGGGGTTTTACAAGATTCATATCGATGCCAGCATGGCTTGCGCCGATGACCATGGTTCGCTGTCCGGCGGGACAATCGCCCGCCGCTCGGCTGTGCTTTGTGCCGCGGCGGAACGGGTGAGTGGCGATCCTAAGCCTGTTTACGTGATTGGCACCGAAGTGCCNNCTGGTCGTGCAGCCGGGAGTCGAATTCAACATCGACCGCGTCATCGATTATGAGCCGGCACGCGCCGTGCATCTTACCGGGCTGCTCAATGAACAAGCGGGCTTGGTCTACGAGGCGCACTCCACCGACTACCAGCGGCCGGAGGCATTTCGTATGCTGGTGCGTGATGGATTCGCAATCTTGAAGGTTGGGCCGGCGCTCACCTTCGCCATGCGCGAGGCTTTGGCCGCGCTCTCGTCAATTGAGACAGAGTTGGTGCCGTGGGGACAAAGCTCGCAACTGATGGATGTGCTGGAGCGGGTTATGCGCAAGCAACCGCGCAATTGGGAAGATCATTACAAAGGAGACGAGCGTAGCGTGAGCCTGCAACGGCGCTACAGTTACAGCGACCGAGTGCGCTACTACTGGGACCAACCTGAAGTGATGGAATCTGTGAAAACGCTGATGTCAAACCTGAGCCAGACGGCGATTCCTGAAACGATGATAAGTTTCTACCTTCCCGAGCAATATCGTGAAGTCCGCGCCGGAAGGCTGAAGCCCGAAGCACACGAGATGATTATCCACCGCATCCGTAAGGTCCTGCGTCCATATGCCGACGCTTGCTGCACGCAGAAAATCTGAAGCAACCAAGCAATTCCAGCGGCATCTTTTTGCATCCCACGAAAAGTCGACGACTCATTTTCACGCGGATGCGTGCCTGCTCTAGACGCGAATCACCTCGATGCCCACCGAGGTCAGCGCTTCGAAATCCTTATCGCTTAGCTGATCGTCGGTAATGACAGTGTTGATGGCTTTGGTGGGCACAATCAGCGCCAGGCTGCGGTGCATGAATTTGGTGGAATCGCAGACGGTGACAACGCGCGAAGACGCCTTGATCATGGCCCGGTTCACGCGTGACTCCAGGACGTTGGGCGTCATAGGCCCGGTTTTTATATCGAATCCGTCCACACCGAGAAAGAGAATGTCGGCATGCATCTCGCTCAGGACATCCTCGGCCAGGGGTCCCACCAGTGAGAACGAGTTCTTACGCAGCGTTCCGCCGGTCAGAATAACTTCGAAATCCGTTCCCGCCAACTCGCTGGCAATGTTCACGGCGTTGGTGATGACCGTAAGGTGTGAGAAGCGGCGCAGTTCACGGGCAATGGCAGTGGTGGTTGTTCCGGAGTCGAGCAAAATACATTGCCCTTCATCTACCAATGAAACGGCCGCTTTGGCAATGCGCAATTTTTCCTTGAGCTGTTTCTGCGCCTTCTCCTGCAAAGAGGGATCGAGCATCGTGCTCTCGTGCGGAGAGAGCGCTCCACCGTGGGTACGCTGTACCAAACCCTTGGATTCAAGGTAGTCGAGATCCTTGCGGATGGTAATGCGAGAGATGCCCAGAGCATCGGAAATCTCAGAGACCAGAACGCGTCCATCGCGCTGGATCAGGTTGAGCAAGTGGTTACGCCGCTCCTGGATAAGCATATCGCTTCCGCTCTTTGTGTTGGCTTGCATAACGTATTTCCTGGGCCTTTCGAATCCTTCCCTATCTTACCTGTTTGCGCTATTGCGGTGGCGCAAAACTGCGATATAAAAGGACCGCCCGACCAAACCTGGCCAACGGGACGGCTCGGGCGTCCCCGGGGCATCCGAACCCGGTGAGAAGGGGTTGGCTTAAAGGGACCGTACCTACACGTGCGTGGGGTTAAATGGTTCAATCTATTAAATGTACAGGCATCAAGCCGGGTAGTCGCCGGCCATTGACAGTCTCGCTCCACCTAAACCGCCTTCCTCACCCAACTCGGGGAAGAAACTCTCCCATCAATTCAGAATCGCGGAAAGACTCCGTGCCTCCCGCGCGAAGGGTAGAGAGTGCTGCGATTCGATCTCCGGAGGCCGCGCAGGATTCCGGGGCCTCGCCATGCAGGTATGCGGCCAGGAATCCGGCATCGAAACTGTCACCGGCTCCGATCGTATCCACGGGGGTAACAGCCTCCGCGGGAAGCATCCAGCGTCGAGTTCCCTTCTGTACGAGTGCACCGCGCTTGCCGCACTTGACTGCGACAAGCGGAACCCGCCGCGCCAAAGCATCGATGGCACTCTCGACATCGGCCTTTCCGCTGATAGCGCAGGCCTCGTTCTCATTGGGCAGGAAGATATCGACAATACTCAGAAGTTCGTCGAGCACGCCGTCCCAGCGACCTTCCGGATCGTCATTGGTATCGAGCGAGAGCGTAAGACCCTCGGCTTTGAGTCGTCTGAAAATCGATGGCAAGTCCGGTTGAAGCGCCTTCTGAAGAAAAAGCGAGGAGAGGTGAAAATGCCGGCCCGAAGCGAGGTAAGACATGTCGAGATCCCTCGCAGTCATCTCGGACATAGCACCCAGATAAGTGAGAATATGGCGCTTGCCCCCGTGATTCAACAGGATCGTTACGCCCCCTGCTTTTCCCCCGTGGACGCGCTTGACACAAGTCAGATCGACGCATCTCTCCGCCAGCCGTTCAATGGCTATGGTGCCCAGTGCGTCGTCCCCAACGCGAGTGATGAAACCGACTGAGACACCGAGCGCGGCGAGATTGTGCGCGACAATTGCCGAGGAGCTGCCCAGCGTCAACTGGAAATTGCTGGCCAACAACTCGCGCTCCAGCGGCATCACTTCGGGGAGCCCATAGAGAATGAGGTCCAGATTGATCTCGCCTGCAATCGTCACATCAAAACGATTCTTCATTTTGACCTAATTTAGGAGCGTCACAACACGGCTCAGGTGACGAGGAGCGTCAGGATTAAGCCCTTTCCGCAATCCGAGACAACAGCCCAGCAACTGCCCCCACACGACGTAGACACCGAGACGAGCAAATTCGGGCACCGCCAGCGCGAGTTCGATGGAGAGGTCGGCGGAGCTTTTGATTTCGGGCGAGAGCTGATTCGCAATGGCCAGGGTACTTCCCCCGAGGCTCTTCATCTCCAACAATACCGCGCTCTCTTCCGCGTAGCCGGATTCGGAGAGCATGGCGCCAACCAGAACCTTGTTCGACACAATGGACATGGGTCCATGCCGAAATTCCAGCGTAGGAAAGAACTGAGCGTAGCTCGAGGAAGACTCCATGACCTTAAGCGCGGTTTCCGACGCAATGGGGTAGAACGGCCCCTGACCGAGAAATGCCACATCGTCAAACGATCGCTGCGCCAATTCCTCGATCTTTGGAACGTAAATGCTGAATAGTTTCGCCAAGGAAGCGGGCAGGGAGTGCAGCGCGGTCACAAACTCATCCTGCCGGGCGACGCGCGCCGCGACATATTGCATCGCCAGCAGCATGGAGGTGAACGACGAAGTCATCACCGTGCTCTCCTCCGTGACCGGCAATTTTAGCAATCGGGTGCTGAGTTCGGTCAGTTCGTTGCCATCGCAGGNNGTGAATGTGGCCGCGGCGGCCTGTGACAGATAATAGCTCGTACCGCAGCCTACAAAGATCCACTCATGCGTGAGCGGGCCTTTGCCGTCGACCAGATTTTCCAAATCTAGATTGTCTAATGTATCCAGGCACCG
>PMXH01000595.1 GCA_003165855.1 Acidobacteriaceae bacterium
TTGTCGGGACAGTCGATCTCCGACGGCCTGCTGGTCGACATTGCGCGGAACTGGCGAGAGGTCAAGGTCGAGGACGGGGGCAAGCAAGTTCGAGTGCAGCCGGGAGTGATCGGCGCCCGCGCCAACGCAACGCTTGCACCCTATCGCGCGAAGATCGGGCCTGATCCAGCGTCGATCGCAACCTGCACCATGGGCGGCATTCTTTCCAACAACTCCAGCGGCATGTGCTGCGGCGTCGAGCAAAATGCTTATCACACACTGAAGTCCATGAAGTTCATGCTGCCGTCGGGCACAGTCATTGACACCTCTCAGCCCGATGCCGACGCCGAATTTCACGCCCGCGAACCGGAACTGGCCCGCGGCGTTTTGGATTTGAAGCAAAAGCTGGAACAGAATGCCGATCTGCGCGAACGTGTCCGCAACAAGTACAAGCGCAAGAACACAACCGGATATTCGCTGAACGCCTTCCTCGATTTCGACACCGCCCTCGACATTTTCCAGCACGTGCTGATCGGATCCGAGGGGACCTTAGCCTTTATCGCGGAAGCCGTTTTGAATACTGTTCCCGATCTCCCGGTAAAGTACACGGGACTGCTGTTGTATGCAGACTTGTATGCGGCTGCGGATTCGATCGTCCCCTTGCGCACCGCCGGCGCCAAAGCACTCGAGATCATGGACCGCGCTTCCCTGCGCTCGGTCGAGGATCAAGCAGGGATACCGACCTCGATCAAAACGCTTCCCGAAGAAGCTGCCGGACTATTGGTGGAATTCCAATCCGCCGAAGAGAAGAATCGTTCCGAGTTGGAAGCGCTGGCCCGGGACGCAGTCGGCGGACTCAAGCTGTTCGAGCCCGCGCGCTTTACCCATGTCGCCGCCGAGCAGGCATTGCTCTGGAAGATTCGCGCAGGAATGTTTCCGTCCGTCGGCTCGGTGCGCCAGAGCGGTACGACCGTGATTATCGAAGACGTCGCGTTTCCGGTCGAAAGCCTGGCCCATGCGGCGCACGATCTCAACGGCTTGTTTCGTAAGCACGGATACTCCAACGCCATCATCTTCGGCCACGCTAAAGACGGCAACCTGCATTTCGTGATCACCCAGAGTTTCAACGATCAAGCCGCGATCGATCAGTACTCTCGCTTCATCGACGACATGGTCGAAGTCGTGGTGCATCGCTACGATGGAGCTCTGAAAGCCGAACATGGCACGGGGCGCAACATGGCTCCGTTTGTTGAGACGGAATGGGGCAGCGACGCCTACCAGATCATGCGCCAGTTGAAACGACTGGCCGATCCCGACAATCTTCTCAATCCGGGAGTAATTATCAACGCGGATCGGAAAGCGCATCTTGCCGACCTCAAGCGCATTCCGTCGGTCGAGGAAGAAATCGATAAATGTATTGAGTGCGGCTACTGCGAGCCCAAGTGTCCCAGCCGGGACCTGACTCTCACGCCGCGTCAACGCATCGTGGTGCGGCGTGAGATGGCAAGACAGCAAGCGGCGGGCAACGGCTCGGAGCTCTGGAATGCCTTGGATCGCGATTTTCCCTACATGGCACTCGATACCTGCGCCACGGATGGCCTTTGCGCCACGGCGTGCCCGGTCAATATCGATACCGGAAAGCTTGTGAAGCGTTTCCGCAGTCTTCGCGCTTCCGCCGCAGCACAGGACTGGGCAGTCCGCATCGCGTCGAACTTCAGAAGCACAGAAATGGCGCTACGCTGGGCGCTGCGCCTTGGGCACGCGACGGAAAGCGTAATCGGCATCAGTGCTATGCGCTCGCTTACTCGCTGGCTGAAACGCTTTGCCGGAGACAACCTTGGCGAGTGGACACCCGATACTCCTTTCGCAGCAGGAGAGATTCCTGCAACTGACCGGAAAGCGGCGCAGGCGGTTTACTTCCCGGCGTGTATTTCTCGCATCATGGGCCGGTTGCCCGGCGAGCCCCAGGGCAGCGACAACGGCCGGTCTCTGATGGAAGTAACCGTGGAGTTGGCCCGGCGCGCGGGCGTGCCGTTGTATATTCCATCCGACGTCGCCGGAACCTGTTGCGGCATGCCGTTCTCTTCCAAGGGATTCACTCGCGCCCATGCCATCGCGGCCAATGCCGCAATCGAACGCCTCTGGCGATGGTCCGAACAGGGAAGACTGCCGGTCGTGGTCGATACCAGTCCTTGCACCTATTCTCTGAAGACGTCGCGCGATTCTCTGACTCCTGAAAACCAGGCACGCTTCGATCAATTGAGGCTGCTCGATGCCATCGAGTTTGTCCACGATGAACTCCTGCCCAAACTCACGGTGAAGGCGAAGGTCAACTCCGTCGCGCTGCACCCCGTCTGCTCGGTTACGAAGATGGGAATTACGCCGAAGCTGGAAAGCATTGCGAAAGCATGCAGTCATGAGGTATTGATTCCAGCTGACGCAGGTTGTTGTGCCTTTGCGGGCGATCGAGGTTTTCTGTTCCCTGAACTGACGCAATCCGCCACCCGGCTGGAAGCCACCGAGATCAAGGCAAAACATCCCGACGCGNNCTACCGGCCAAGTTTATCGTTCGTACCTATACCTGCTGGAAAAGGTAACCCGCTGATGGCCGCCGTATCCCAGGCTGAACCGCTTGCCTGAGCGGCACACCTGGTCATAGACTTATCCGGCAATTCGGCATCCGCCCATGATTAAACGTCCCAAAGTTCTGCTCGGTCGCCCAACAATTTTGGGCGCTGTATCTTTTGTCGCAGCGTTCGCCGTCGCGTGTGGCTCTTCCTCAGTCGCGTATGCCCAGGCGACTTCTGCTATTTCGGACAAAGCCTCAACCTACGTTCGCGACGAGATGCAGCGGCAGCACATACCCGGTCTGGCGCTTCTGGTGGCGCGAGGCGGGAAGATCGTGCAGGCCGAGGGATTCGGCCTGTCCAACGTTGAACTGCAAGTTCCGGTGAAGCCGGAGACCATCTTCCAGTCGGGATCGGTCGGCAAGCAGTTCACCGCAACCGCGGTGATGATGCTGGTCGAAGAAGGAAAAATCGGCCTCGATGATCCTCTTACCAAGTATTTCCCAGACGCGCCGTCCAGTTGGAACGAAGTGACCGTGCGCGAACTCCTCAGCCATACCGCTGGCTTTGGCGATTATCCCGAGAAGTTCGATTTCCGCAAAGACTGGACGGAAGCGGAGCTGCTGAAGCTGGTTGAAGGCATCCCGTTGGCGTACCCTCCCGGCACGAAGTGGGATTACAGCAATCTGGGATACCTCACGCTGGGCATTCTGATCCATCGCGTCACCGGAGAATTCTACGGAGACTTTCTGCAGCAGAGAATCTTTCACCCGCTCGGCATGGAGACCACGCGCATCATCAGCGAAGCCGACATCGTCCCCAATCGCGCCGCCGGATACCGCCTGGTCAAGGGCGAACTGAAGAACCAGGAATGGGTTGCGCCCATGCTCAATACCACGGCCGATGGCAGCCTCTACTTCTCCATCTTGGATCTTGCAAAGTGGGATGCCGCGCTATACACCGAGAAGCTGCTGAAGCGCCCCAGCCTCGACCAGATGTGGACACCCGCTAAGTTGAAAAACGGCCAACCCAACAAAGCGGGCTACGGCTTCGGCTGGGCCATCGGCGACCGCAACGGACACCACGTCATTAGCCACGACGGCGCATGGCAGGGATTCCAGACTACTATCGCGCGCTATGTGAACGATCAGCTAACCGTCGTAGTTCTGGCAAATCTAGCGGAGTCCAATCCCAGCGCAATCGCCGACCACGTCGCCGACCTGTATCTTTCAGACGCCAAGAACAAGCCAGACAAGAATTGATCTCGACTCAACGCGGCTGTTGCTTCTGCAGTTCGTCCAGAGCAGCCAGCACTTCTTCGCTATGCCGCGAGGGATCGACGCTGGTATATGCCTTGGCAACCTTCCCGCCGGGATCGACGAGGAAGGTGTGGCGCGAGGCGAACTTCACCACTCCAAGGTTCGTCAGCGAACCGTAGGTATTGCTCACCTTGCCGTCGCTGTCGGCCAGCAGCTTGAAGTTTAGTCCTTCCTTGGTGCAGAACTTCTTGTGCGAATCCACGCTGTCCACGCTCACGCCCAGAACCACCGCGTGCCGCTCGGCATACTTCGCCTGATCGATTTGGAAGTTGTGCGCTTCCCGCGTGCAACCCGGAGTCTGATCCTTGGGATAGAAATAGAGGACGACCCAGCTGCCGCGGTAGTCCTGCAAGCTGACGGAAGCGCCTTCCTGCGACGGCAACGTGAAGCCGGGTGCGGTGCTGCCAGGGCTGGGGGTCGCGGCCCGCGAACCCGACAGAAGGCGCGGAACAAGAAATATGATGATCACAATCACAACTACCACCAGCGTGATTCGCAACAACATAAGCTAAGGACCTCCAGGACACCGCATACAATCCACGCCGGCGAAGCTGCATCTCCGACACTTCGCATTGTAAAACGTTTGGGCATGCCCCAAACGTCCAGCAAAGTTTCGCATAATTCAATATCATGGAACATTCGACCTTATTCGATGGAGAGATCAGACGTGGCGCAGACGGAAACTGACGGTCAAGAGGTATTGGAAACCCGGGAATGGGTCGATTCGCTGGACTATGTGTTGTCCAAGGGTGGTCCCGTGCGCGCGGGACGACTGCTGCAACAACTGGCACTGCACGCGCGGCGCGCCGCTGGAGTGAATCTTCCCTTTTCAGCGACCACCCCTTACCAGAATACGATTCCATCCCAGCAACAAGCGCCGTTCCCCGGCAGTCAGGAGATGGAACGGCGCATCAAGAGCCTGGTGCGCTGGAACGCGCTGGCCATGGTGGTACGTGCCAATAAGATCCAGGAAGGCATCGGCGGCCACATCTCCACGTTTGCTTCAGCGGCCACTTTGTACGAAGTTGCCTTCAACCATTTCTTTCAGGCGCAAACCGAGAGCGGCGACCGCGATTTCGTCTACTTTCAGGGCCACGCCGCACCCGGTATTTATGCTCGCGCCTATCTTGAAGGCCGCATCCCGAAAGAGAAGCTGCAGAACTTCCGCCGCGAGTTGAAGCCCGGCGGCGGGCTGAGTTCGTATCCCCACCCGTGGCTGATGCCGAACTTCTGGGAGTTTCCCACGGTTTCGATGGGATTGGGCCCGATTCAGGCGATCTATCACGCGCGCTTCATCCGCTATCTGGAGAATCGCGGTCTGAAGCAATCCACCGGCGGCAAAGTCTGGGCGTTCATGGGCGACGGCGAGATGGACGAACCGGAGTCCCTGGGCTCGATCACTCTGGCTTCGCGGGAGAATCTGGATAACCTGATCTTCGTCGTGAACTGCAACTTGCAGCGCCTCGATGGCCCGGTACGTGGCAACGGGAAGATCATTCAGGAACTCGAGGCCATCTTCCGCGGCGCAGGATGGAACGTCATCAAAGTCGTCTGGGGCTCGGATTGGGACAGCCTGATTCGCAGTGACCGCGACGGACTGCTGGTGCGGCGTTTGGGAGAAATTAGCGACGGCCAGTATCAGAAATACTTTGTCGAGAGCGGAGCCTACTTCCGCCAGAACCTTTTCGGCACCGACCCGCGCCTTCTGAAAATGGTCGAGCACCTGTCGGATGAACAACTGTCGCGCATGCGACTGGGAGGCCACGACCCCATTAAGGTTCACGCCGCATACCGAGCCGCGGTCGATCATAAAGGCTCTCCCACGATCATCCTGGCCAAGACCATCAAGGGCTACGGCCTGGGGGAAGCGGGCGAAGGCAAGAACATCACGCACCAGCAGAAGAAGCTGAATGAAGACGAGCTGGAGATGTTCCGTTCGCGTTTTGGAATTCCGATTCCAGACGACGAACTGCACAACGCGCCCTTCTACCGCCCTTCCGATGACAGCGCCGAAATCAAGTACATGCAGGCGCGGCGGCAACAGCTCGGCGGATACATGCCGCAACGCAAGGTGCGCGCCACGCCGCTAAAACCGGTACCCGAATCGTACTTTGAGGAATTCTACAAAGGCACTGACGGTCGCGAAGCCTCTACCACCATGGTTTTCGTGCGCCTGCTCTCGAAACTGCTGCGCGATCCGGAAGTGGGCAAGCTCATCGTTCCGATTATCCCCGACGAAGCCCGCACTTTTGGCATGGAGGCCTTGTTTCGCCAGATCGGCATTTACTCAAGCGCCGGACAACTTTACGAGCCCGTCGATATGGACACGCTCCTTTACTACAAAGAAGCAAAAGACGGGCAGATTTTGGAGGAAGGCATTACCGAAGCCGGCTCGATGTGTTCTTTCATCGCGGCGGGCACGGCCTACGCAAATCACGGCATCAACACCATCCCCTTCTTTATTTATTACTCCATGTTCGGTTTTCAGCGCATCGGGGACCTCATCTGGGCCGCGGCGGATATGCGCTGCCGCGGATTCCTCGTCGGCGGAACCGCTGGACGAACCACTCTGGCCGGTGAAGGTCTGCAGCATCAGGATGGTCACAGCCACGTTCTGGCCCTGCCGGTTCCCAACTTGCTGGCCTACGATCCGGCATTCGCGTATGAAATTGCCATCATCATTCAAGAAGGCATCAAGCGCATGTACGTGGATCAGGAATCGATTTTCTACTACCTCACCGTGACCAACGAACCCCTTCCCATGCCGGAGATGCCGAAAGGGGAGCACGTTCGCGAAGGCGTATTGCGCGGACTCTACCGCTTCAAGGCTGCGGACGCGCCGGATGCCAAGCTGCGCGCACAACTGCTGGGCAGCGGAACAATCATGTACGAGGTGTTGAAGGCGCAGACCATCCTCAAAGAGAAATACGGCGTCGCCGCGGATGTGTGGAGCGTGACCAGCTACAAAGAACTCTATCGCAATGCCAACGACTGCGAACGCTGGAACATGCTGCATCCCGGCGAACCGCAGCAGACCCCGTTCGTGACTCAGACTCTGAAAGACGCGCCCGGACCGTTCATTGCCGCATCCGATTACATGAAAGTTCTGCCGGAAGCGCTGGCGAAATGGGTGCCCGGCCAACTGGTCTCGCTCGGAACCGACGGCTTTGGCCGCAGTGAGAACCGGGCAGCGTTGCGCGACTTCTTCGAAGT
>PMXH01000499.1 GCA_003165855.1 Acidobacteriaceae bacterium
ACTCCGCTGTTGAGGACGCCGATAATCGTGAGCCAGATCAGATTAGCTTTCACGGCCGCGCTGAACACGTAGAACTTGGCAAAGAAGCCGCCGGTCATCGGAATACCGATCAGCGAGAGCAGAAAGATGGTGAGCGTCGCCGCCAGCAGCGGAGAACTGCGGCCCAGGCCTTCGTAGTCCTCCAGGGTCACATAGCGTTCGCCTGCATTGGCGAAATGGCTCACCACCGCAAACGCACCCAGGTTCATCGCCGCGTAGGCGGCGGTGTAGAACATTGCCGCAGAAATTCCCAGGCCCGGCGCGGCCGCGAAAGCCACCAAAAGATAGCCCGCGTGCGCGATCGAAGAATACGCCAGCAGACGCTTCACATTATTTTGCACCAAAGCGCTTACGTTGCCCAAAGTCATCGACAGTGCTGCCGCAACCCAAATGACCCAAAAGATGGCATGCACGTTGATCACGAAAACCACGCGCAACAAGACCGCAAACGCCGCTGCCTTCGGCGCGGTCGACATCAAGCCCACAATCGGTGCTGGCGCTCCTTCGTAAACGTCCGGCGTCCAGCTATGGAATGGAGCCGCCCCCACTTTAAATCCCAGGCCCACAAACATGAACGCCACCGCCACGAACGCGAGCAATGGAATCGGCCCGGACCGTAATGTCTGGCTGATCTGGTCGATATTCGTCGAGCCCGTGGCGCCAAACATCAGCGCCACTCCATACAGGAAAAACGCCGTGGCGAAGGAACCCAACAAAAAGTATTTCAGCGAAGATTCGGCGCTTGCAGCTTCATGCCGCCGGAATCCCGCCAACACATAAGAAGAGATGGAGGAAATCTCCAGCGCGATGAAAATCAGAACCAGTTCGATTGCCGACGACATCAGCGCCATGCCAACCACGCCGAAAAGGATCAGAGCATAGTATTCTCCAGCCCTGATCCTCTGCACGGCCATGTATTCGTAAGAGATGAGGATGACGACGCCAGCGATCGCAATCACCAGAACATGGAAGAAAACGCTGAATTCGTCCACTTGCACCATGTTCCAGAAGGCCAGACCCGGAGACTGTGCCATGAACCACGTTGCCCCCAGTCCCGCCAGAGTGCCCACGAGAGCAATCGATCCCAAAACCTTCTGACTCTTCTCCTCGTCAAGCAGAGGTTCGAGCACCATTACAATCATGCCAAATACGGAGAGTACAATCTCCGGCAGGATGCGGACGTAATCCGCGCCTTGCGGAAGCGTCAGCAATAAGGCTGGGATAAAAGTCGCGATTCGAGTCACGATCATTGTCCCACCACCCTGCCGACCACTTGCACGAACGGAGTGGGATTTAGCACGGCATGAACCGCCGGACCAATCGCCCCCAGCCACAAAATAGGCGCGATTCCCATCACCAGCGCCGCCGCGGCGCAAGGCCAAATCGCCAGCTTCTCAAATCCCGAAAGATCGGCGAGAGAATTGTTCACCGAGTGTGTCACCTTGCCGTAGAAAACTCGCTGATACATCCACAGCAAGTAGACCGCGCTCCAAATGATGCCGGTGGCCCCGAGTATTCCGTAAATCGCTTTGTCCTGAAACGCTCCGCTCAACACCAGAAATTCCCCAATGAAACCGTTCAGCAAGGGGAGCCCCGCCGACGCAAGTACGATCACCAGATAAGACGCGGCGTATACCGGCATCGGCGCAGCCAGTCCCCCGAACTCGCTGATCTCATAGGTGTGACGGCGTTCATGCAGAATGCCCGCCAGCATGAACAGCCCCCCCGTCGAAATCCCGTGCGCCAGCATCACGAATATCGCGCCATCCAGTCCGGCCTGCGTGAAGCTGAAGATTCCCAGCACCACGAATCCCAGATGGCTGACCGAAGAGTACGCGATCAACTTCTTCATGTTGGGCTGCACCATCGCAACCAGTGCGCCGTAGATGATCCCAATTAAAGCCAGCGCCATCACCCAGGGAGCGTTGTGCCGCGATTGCTCCGGGAACAGACCCAGGTTAAAGCGCAGCAGTCCGTACGTCCCCATCTTGAGCAAGACGCCAGCCAGCAGCACGGACCCCGCGGTCGGTGCTTCCACGTGTGCATCGGGCAGCCACGTATGAAAAGGAAACAGCGGAACCTTCACCGCAAACGCCAGGAAGAATCCAAGGAACAGCCACTGCGCTGCGGCGGGAAACCCAGGCACAGCGCCCCTCGCAATCTGATCCCGAATCACTACAAAGTCGAAGCTGCCGGTATGCGCATAAAGCCACAGGATCGCTGCCAGCATGAACACCGACCCGATCATGGTGTACATGAAAAACTTCACCGCCGCATACACCTTGCGCTCGTGGCCGAAAATCCCAATCAGCAACGCCATGGGAATCAGCGTCGCTTCCCAGAAGAAATAGAAAAGGAACAGGTCAAGCGAGGTGAAGACCCCGATTAGCGCCGTCTCCAGAATCAGCAGCAGAATGAAGAATTCCTTTGTCCGCTCGTGAATCGACTTCCAGGAAATCAGCACGCACAGCGGTGTAAGAAATGTGGTCAGCACCACCAGCCACAT
The DNA here is from genome assembly GCA_003165855.1 of Acidobacteriaceae bacterium. Classification (GTDB taxonomy): domain Bacteria; phylum Acidobacteriota; class Terriglobia; order Terriglobales; family Acidobacteriaceae; genus Sulfotelmatobacter. Next base: position 2,546 of record PMXH01000499.1, read on the forward strand.
TGAAATACCGTCGATGCCCATGTGGTAGTGAATATTCGGAGTCGAAACCCACGGCTTATCGATCGAAAACTGAAAGCCAGTTTGTCCCCGATGGAAATAAACCGGCAGATGCAGAGACAGCACAAACGTCAGCAACGAGATGACCAGCGCAAAAACCCGGATATCGCGGTCGCGCCGGGGAAAAAATACGAGCAGGAATCCACCCAGCAAGGGAGCGAACGTCACCAGCGAGAGAATGTAAGGGCTCCAGGTGTCGGCGCTCATCGCACTCCCATCCAGATCATGAATGCGATCACCACCGCCGACCCGGCCGCGATCCATCCTGCATACGAGCGAATGTTGCCGGATTGCATATGCCGCGCCTCGTCAGAAACGTGGCGCGCTCCATCGCCGGCGTCATTCACCGCCGCATCGATAATCTTCCGGTCCACATCCTGCCAAAGGATTCGCGTCGACCCATCGATCAGCGGCTTGACGAACACCGCTGCGTAGATTTCGTCCACGTAATATTTGTGCGCGACCGTCTGGTAGAACCCGCCCAAAGCGTCCGCTATCTTCTGCGGCAATTCCGGCCGCGCGTAATAGAGCAGGTATGCCAGCCACCATCCCGAAAGCGCCACCGCAACGGAGACGCCCATTAGCAACATCTCTGTTCCGCGACTTGCCGCTTCCACAGCCTCGGGCGCGCCGAACACCGGTGCAAGAAAATGCTCGAAGCGGTTTCCAATCCCCACCAGTCCGCCCACCAGCGAAAGCGCCGCCAGAATCATCAGCGGTACCAGCATTACCATCGGGCTCTCGTGCGGTTCGCCATGTCCATGGGCGTCGTGTCCATGCCCATGCGCGTCCACCTGCGCCCCGCGATAGTCGCCGAAGAACGTCATGTACAACAGTCGGAACATGTAAAACGACGTAATGAATGCGGTAATCAACCCGATCAGCCAATACNNTCCTGCTCGCCGCCCACCGCATGAATCACCGATCCAGCCGCCAGGAACAGCAGTCCTTTGAAGAAGGCGTGTGTCATCAAATGGAAGATCCCAGCCGAGAACGCCCCCACGCCGCAAGCCACAAACATATAGCCGAGCTGAGAAACGGTTGAATAAGCGAGAACCTTCTTGATATCGGTTTGCGCAATGCCGATCGTCGCCGCGAAGAACGCGGTCAGCGTGCCGATGATCGCCACAACCGTCAGCGCCGTCGGCGCGCGCTCAAAGATCACGTGCGACCGCGCAACCATATAGACACCCGCCGTCACCATCGTCGCAGCGTGAATCAATGCCGAAACCGGCGTTGGACCTTCCATCGCGTCCGGCAG
>PMXH01000049.1 GCA_003165855.1 Acidobacteriaceae bacterium
AGAGATATGTCGGAACAAACACCGGACGTTGTGATCGCAATGTTCCGCTTGATATAGAAAGACGGCGGCTCGGGAAAACGAGGCGGTGAGCGCTATATTGACGAGAACCGGTACCGCAGTGGCTTGCGGTGACTTCCGATTCAGACTGCTCTTCGACGCTCGGATGTTGGGATCGGCGATTCTGTATTCGTTCGCGCAAGTCGTGGCGTTTCTATCAAAGAATCAATTGCGAACATAATCAACGAAGGTTGTCCCAACTCTTGTTGACGCGGGAAGGAACTACCTGGATCGAAGTCAGGCTGCGGCCGGTACAATCAACGCACCGCTATGGTGAACGCCTCGTTACGCTGGAGTCATTCCGCAACTTTGTGCGAAATAGATTCCGGGAAAATACCGATCGTTCCGCTAGCCTCAATGAATTCAACCGGCATGGAAGTTTGCACGGACTTTTCGAGAATTTTGGCCAAGGCATGAATTTTCTTCGACTGATCACGTTGCTGGGCCTTCTCCGCTTTTCCATTGGCCTTTCAGGGCGTATCGATGTTTGCACCTCCGGATAAGGAGAGTCCTTGCGCCTTGCCGCTTAATGTCAAGCCCTACGCGCCTACCATCGAGAAGAATCCTGGAGCAGAGAGAGCGGATTGCAATGCTAATAGAAGACATGGAGTTTTCGGGGTTTCCGGGTCGCGACGCGGACCATTTGCCGAGACTCACTTACGCGGGCCGGGTCAAGTGGTTTCGTTTCCGCTTTGAACTTGTCTTTTTAACTCCATTCCGGCGACTCGTCGCTCTGGAAAGCCCCGATTGCTACGTCTGGCTTTGTGTAATAGATCTGGCTGGCTCGGCAGTTCAAGCGCTCGCGAATTTAAGCATTGGTCAGGGACCAGATCATGCGAAATTCGCGGCATTCCTGGACAGATACCTTGCAGGGTTCGCGGCAGCTACTCTCCGTTTGGACGATCCTCGCCCAGACCGAAATGGGGCAGCTGCCGTCAGCCCCGCTCAGCACTTCTACAAGTTCTTCCGCAGTAGCCTCGCCCACACGTTTTGTATCGACTGGGGCGGCCCACAGCACCGCGAAGAAATTCCGAACGTCGGAAATTCTTACTTGTTTGCAACGACCCAAGGATTCGCCGGCGAACATGGTTTAGGGATCATTCCGCGTGAATTCGTTCGAGACTTCGAACGCGGTTGTGAGAATGTCGTAGATGCGTTCGAGAATGCGGCCGACGGGGACCCATTACGCGCTTCCTTCGAACCAACGTTCAATAGGGTATTCCTGTTAAAGGCGCGCGCACCTATACCTTAAGTTTTCAACGATTGTCCCCGGAGGTCGGTGACTGCCTAATCAGGGGGGGCCTGTCTCGTCTCTTAGATCCGGGAACGGACGAACCTTTCGAGCTAGGAAATACTTCTGGAAAACGCCCATGTCGCTTGGAACGCTTATCGCTTTAAGCCAGACCGCCGTATTTGAAGGAACTTGGCCGTCAGCGAATTGCGCACTTTGCCCAACTTTCGAATTCTCGGCTAAATTCAGCGGTTCTACTGCTCTCTGATCGACCAGAGAAAGGGTCACTTAAACGGAGATTAGCCACGCGGAGAGAAATTCTCTGGTGGAAGATTTATGCGGGAAAGTCCGGTAAGCCGACTTCCCATTACCAGCCACACCGCAGAACAAAAATTGGCTAAAGCGCTTCTCGCCTCCCGCGAGGTTCACACTGACAACAAATCGGCATTAGGTTGGTGCGATATGCTTTCGAACATGAATCGACTTGAGCTCGCCGCTTCCATCCTTCTTGTTACCCTTCCACTCGCCGCGCAGACACCGTCGACGCCCGCTGCGCACCCGGCGGCGACGACCACCGCGCCGCCAGCGGGATTTGCGCAGACCATCGTTCTGTGGCCTGGCGGCGCACCCCTGGCTCAGGGTACGGCTGAGGGCGATATTCCCAAGTTATTCACTTACCCGACGGCGGGCGCGGGACCGCACAGCGCTGTGATCGTCATGCCGGGCGGTGGATACACCCACGAAGTGATGGAGCAGGAGGGAGCATACGAGGCGCGCTGGCTTGCGGCGCATGGAGTGGCGGCGTTTGTGCTGGAGTACAGGCTCTCGCCGGCGTACGAATATCCCGCTCCGATGCGGGACGCGTCGCGGGCAATCCTCTACGTGCGCTCGCACGCGGCGGAGCTTGGGGTGAAGCCAGACGCGATCGGGGTTTGGGGATTCTCCGCCGGTGGCCATCTCTCCGCATATATGGCGACCAATCACAAGGCCGGCGATCCGGCGGCGGTAGATCCCATCGATCGGGTCTCTGACCGGCCGGACTTCGCGATTCTCTCCTACGCGCCGCCGTCGATGGAGCTGTACGCACGCATGGGGATCTCCCCGCTGAAGACGTTGATCGGGGACCATCCGACACAGGCCGCCATTGACGCGGTGGATCCGCTGAAGCACGTGAGTGCGGACACGAGCCCGTGCTTTATCTACTCGACTACCGGAGACAAGACGGTGGACTCGCGNNGCCGACGCTGATCGCTGACTGGATGCAGTTGCATGGATGGATGGCGGCGAACACGCAGTAGAGGCGCACCTTGCAAACAAGCGGGATGCCATGTCTTAACATCGAGACATCGGCCACTCGGCACTCTTTTTCGCGGCTCATTCCAGCATTTCGCCAGCACTAATAGAAATCGTCTGGCCCCCGGTGAATGATGCCGCGCCCGAGGGCAGGAAAGCGTCGGCGCCGGCGGCCAAAACTCGATTGCTCCCGCATAACGCCCTTGTCGCCTGGAAAGTTCATCCACCTCCGCCAAATTGCCGCGTTAGTCGGAAGTGGGCCATCGGCGGGTTGAGCACTGTA
>PMXH01000347.1 GCA_003165855.1 Acidobacteriaceae bacterium
CCAGGTCGTGCAGATTGGCGGTGGAAGACTCCATTTTTGTGCGTGTGGCTTCGATATTTTTCTGCGCGATCTCGTACTCAAGTTGAGCTACATCTCGCGCCGCCTGCATCTGGGTGACGGATCGCTCCAGGCGTAAGGTTTCTTCGGAGACTTGGTTGCGCGTAGCCTCCGCCTGCTTGGTAGCTTTCAGCGCCTCCGACTCCGCCTCTTGCACGCGCGCGTGTTGCGCAAGGTTCAAGAAGGGCAGATGGATCGCAATTCCCACCGTGGCGTTGTTGGGCTGGAAGCTGCCCGGCTGATAGTAGTGATCATAGTTGTTGTAGGTGGCGAGGTTGGCGTATTGAGCGGCAAAATCAACACTCGGCCACAAAGACTTGCGTTCTCCTTTTACCCGAATGTATTGCGCGCGGGCGTGTTCTACGGCGGCCTGCACCACGGGGTTCGCGTCCGTGCTTTTGACTAAGAGGTCGTCTTCTAGCTGAGCCGGTTGATTGACCGGAGGCAAAGCGGGCAGGGACTCGGGATCTATTTCGATGGAGGAAAGTGGAAGTCCGGTGAGGCGGGAAAGATGCTCGCGGAGAACGTCGGCTGCGCCGCCGGATTCAGCCAGGCGCAAACGCACACGGGCGACCGATAAACGAGCTTTGCTGCCGTCCATTTCGCTGTCGATGCCTTCTTTGATGCGCTGAATCACGGCGGCTTGCATTCCCTGGGCCGCAGCTTCGGCTTCGCGCAAGCCGCTCAAACGCCGTTCCCATTTGGCGAGCTCGGCATAACTCAAGACGGTGTCCTGAATGATCTGGTTTCGCTGGTCCTTGATGTGCAGGTTGCTAACCGTGACGTCGGACTGCGAGGCGTGAATAAAATCCCTCAACGCGGGATTGAGGAGCGCGGACTGAGCGGTTAGATTGAAAAGCGAAGGAGCGGCGCCTTCGAGGCTGAGCGGAAAACCATCGGACCATCCAAGTCCGGCACCCGCGTTCAATTGGGGGATGTAGCTGTTGCGCAGTTCGCGATAGCTGGCGGAGGCGTGGTGTTGATCGGCGGCAGCGATGTCGACGCCAGTGGCGTGGCTCAGCGCGAGTTCCACCGCGTGATGGAGGGTGAGGGGTTCGGCCAGCAGGGAAGCGGGCAGGAAGAGGAGTGTCGCCAATAAGAACATGGGAACGCGCGGGCCGCAGCATGATTTGATCTTCATGATTGTCACCTTCGGAGCATCTGGGAAGATTCTACGGATAATCTGATGCGGGAGAAATGATAAGGATGAGTCGGAGGGCGGGGGCGGCGGTCCGTGGAATTATCATGCAGCCTGGGTGGGCCAGCCCCGGAGTGATCGACGCGATTCTCGAAGTACCCAGTACCCGGTACCGAGTACCCAGCGAAGGCGTTGCTGCACCTTCGGGGCCTATTGAGTGTGCGTGAGAACTCGTGCCGTCCCCTTCGGGACTCGCTCCACCCTGCTACTTCTTCCCCGCGCTTACGGGCCGTTACGAGACGCGTGCCGTCCGCTGAAGCGGACTCGGTCGATTCCGCTTTCAGCTTCCCGGCACTGCCGTGCCGGGCTTTCCCATGCCGCCGCTTCGCGGCTGACTCGTCGCCCGGTTGCGGCTCCTTTTTCTGATTCCGAAAAAATCTTGTCAATAGGCAGGAATTACACGATCGAGGTTATGTCATGGAAAATAAAGGGAAAATATTTTTGGAACTGCATGCAAATATGTGCAGTTTTAGCTATGCCGTATGATATAATAGAATTATAGAGTAGAAATTCAAAAAAAATACATAAGGCGTGGCCGCTCTTCATTGAGCAGGGGCCGCGCCTTTCGTGTTTTTGGAGACGAGGAGAGCGAGATGGGGCAACGCGGTGCTCAGTTTAAGAATGCAAAGGAGCGGAGAGAGTGGGCGGAGGTCCGGTTTTTGGCGCGGGCGATGGAACAACGGTTCCGAGTGGCGAAGTTGTGGGGAGATTCGGCGCCGTATGACTTGATGGTGGAGCGGGACGGGCGGGCGTTTCGGGTGCAGGTGAAATCGACGATGAGGCGGCCGAAGGGAGGGGCGTATCCGTGCCATGTGCCGGCAGGGGAGAGGCGGGTGCATATGCTGGAGGAGATTGATTTTGTGGCGGCGTATATTATCCCGCTGGATTTGTGGTACATCATCCCGGCGGGGGTGGTGGCGAAGCGGAAGGGAAGTATCTGGCTGGCGCCGTGGAACCGGCGGAGCAAGTATGAACGATATCTGGAAGCGTGGCATTTGTTGCGGAGGTGGAGAGGAGAGAAGAAGTCGGCGGAAGGTTTGAGGCAAGGGAGGAATGGGGAAGTGGGTATGGATAGGTCCCTCAGGGGCTGAAGCCTGCGGGTGTGATGGGGGCTGATCTCAGCGCTGAAAGCGCTGGGCCACCCAAGAACCACACTCCATGGGTTCGTGGTAGTGGGTAGGGATCCTTCGACTGCGCATTTGCTATCGCTTTGCGATAGCAAATGCTTCGCTCAGGATGACAAAGCAGAGTGGACTGCGGCGATAATTGGGACGTTGCCCGGGTGGGGGGCGTGCAGCGGGTTTAGGGACGTACCTCAGGGGCTGAAGCCCTCAGCGTTGGCGTGGGCTGATCGCAGCGCTGAAAGCGCTGCGCCACCCAAAATCCTTATGCGCTGAAGCGCCGCTCTTCCACGGTACCTTACGCGGCTGTCCCCACATAACGAGGGGCGTTACCAGGAGGATCGCAGGTCGCTGGAGACGCCGCCGGCGGCGGGGACGTAGCATTTCAGGGTGTAATCCATCACCATGCGATCGGCATTGAAGCGCCAGCCGAGAGTGCGGATGGTGCGCTTCATGCGCTTGATCCATCCACGGGGCAGGCCGTCGCGATCACGCTGGTAGAACAACGGAATCACTTCTTCCCGAAGGGTGCGGTGGAGATCCTCGCCGTCGCGCTTGTCATGCACGCTCATGTTGGAGTGGGTTCTGCCGGTGCCGATGGAGAAGCCGTTCATACCGTCATAGGCCTCGGCCCACCAGCCGTCGGGAACGGAAAGATTGAGACCGCCGTTCAAGACGACCTTTTGACCGCTGGTACCGGAGGCTTCAAGGGGACGGCGCGGGTTGTTCAGCCAGACATCGACGCCCTGGACGAAATAACGTCCGACGTTGATGTCATAGTCTTCGACGAAGACAAACTTATCGGCGAAGCGGGGATTTCGCATCAATTCGGCAATCTGCTGCAGAACTTTCTTGCCGGGCTCGTCGTGGGGATGGGCTTTGCCGGCGAAGACGAACTGCACGGGGCGTTTGGGATCGTTGACCATGGAGGCCAGGCTCTCAATGTCGCTGAGAATCAGGTTGGCGCGCTTGTAGGTGGCGAAGCGGCGGGCGAATCCGATGGTGAGAGCGTCTGGACTGAGCACGCTGCCGAGTCTCTGCAAACTCTCGCGGGATTCGGAGCGGCGGCGAGCTTGTTCGACAGCGCGGCGGCGGACGAACTCGAGAAGCTGGGATTTGAGGCTAAGGTGAGTCTCCCAGAGTTCGCCGTCATCGACGTTCTCAATGCCTTCCCAGATTTTGGCTTCGCTCGAGTGCTGGTGCCAATTGGTGCCGAGATGGCGGTCGTAGAGGCGGAACATCTGGGGAGCGAGCCAGGAGGGAACGTGAACTCCGTTGGTGATGTGACCGATGGGAACTTCGTCTTCGGGCTTGCCGGGGCAGAGGCCAGTCCACATGGCGCGGGAGACTTCGCCGTGGAGGGCGGAGACGGCGTTGGCGCGGCGCGAGAGTCTGAGGCCGAGCACGGTCATGCAGAAAGTTTCCTGGGAGTCGCCGGGCTTCTCGCGTCCGAGGCCCATCAGGCTTTCGGGGGAAAGGCCGAGGCCGTCACGCAGAGGTCCAAGATGCTCTTCGATGAGATCGGCATCGAAGCGATCATGACCGGCGGGGACGGGAGTGTGGGTGGTGAAGACGACTTCGCGGGAGACACGGGGCACGGCGATCTCGAAGCCAATGCCTTCTTCCTCCATGCTGCTGCGAACCGCTTCCAGCACGGCAAACCCGCTGTGGCCTTCGTTCAAGTGGAGAACGCCGGGGGTGATGCCCATGGCTTTGAGGGCGCGGAAACCGCCGACGCCGAGCAGCAATTCCTGGCGGATGCGAGTGCGAGCGTCACCGCCATAGAGGCGGGAAGTGAGGCCGCGGTCGTCGGGAGCATTGTCTTCGACATCGGAATCGAGCAGGAAGAGGTCGCAGCGGCCGACTTTGACGCGCCAGACCTTGGCATGGATGGAACCGCTGCGGGTCTCGATTTGCACGGCGACGGGGCGGCCGTTCTTGCCGATGGCAACCTGCAAAGGCAATTGGGTGACGTCGGTTTCGAGGTATTCTTCCTGCTGCCAGCCGTCACGATCGAGGCGCTGGCGAAAATATCCCTGGCCGTAGAACAGGCCGATGCCGACGAGGGGAATGGCGAGATCGGAGGCGCTCTTAATGTGATCTCCGGCAAGAACGCCGAGGCCACCGGAATAGACGGGAAGGGATTCGTGGATTCCGAATTCGGCGGAGAAATAGGCTACGGGACAAGGCCGGAGGACTCCGGCATGCCTTGCGCCCCAGGTGCGATCGGCCAGAAGATATTCCTGTAAGCGGCGATAGGCGTAGTTAATGCGGCTGTGAAGCACGAGTTCGGCGGCGCGGCTTTCCAGTTTGGCGAGAGGAAATTCGGCGAGCAGGGAAACCGGATTCTGGTTGAGCTGCCGCCAGCGGACTGGGTCGAGATCGCGGAACAAGCTTACGGCATCGTGGTCCCAACTCCACCACAGGTTGCGAGCCAGAGCCCACAGGCGTTCCTGGGCGGGCGCGATGAAGCGATCAAGGGTGCGGGCTTCGCTGACTACGGGCGCGACCTGGGCGGCGGCTTGAGCCAGCATGTGAATCTCATCCTCGCGGAAAACCCGAGCCTCGATGGTTTGAACCACCAGAACGCCCTGCAGGACGCCGCGGTCAATGAGCGGAACTCCGAGGAAGGACTGGTAGGCATCTTCGCCGGCTTCGCGGAAGTACTTGAAGCGCGGGTGATTGTGGGCTTGTTCGACGGCGACGGGACGCACCTGTTCCGCGACCAAGCCGGCCAAGCCTTCGTGGATTGCCATGCGCAGACTGCCGATGCAATCGCGCTGAAGGCCGACGGTTGCGGCCAGCACCAGATTGGCGCGGTCGGGTTCGAGCAGATAGGCGGAACAGACTTCGGTCTGAAAGCGCTTGGCGATCAAGTCGACGACGTTCATCAGGGTCTCGGCGGGTTGGCCCTCCTTGGCGGCAAGGTTAGCGATCTCCTCCAGCGTGAGAACGTGCGTGACCTCGCGCTGGCGGCCCGTTAAGTCCGAGTCTTGCACCGCGTCGTGATTCTGATCCAATTCCAGGCTCTCTGGTTCCATTCCTAATCTTATTCTGACCTTTCTGTTTTTTGGGCAGTACTGTTGGTCACGTCCGGTGGGAGCACCTACTTGGACATCCCCGCCAGCAAGCGACCATCTGGCGCTTCATGAGAGGACGGTAAGAGTGCGCGGTTGTTCAGCAAAACACACAACCGCTGCATCGCCTGGGGCTTGCGCGTGCTTCCCTCCTTAGATTCACTCTAGGTGGGCGGGCAAACCGAGTCCAATCGAAATTACTGATGGTAGCGATAAGGCTAAGGGGAAAAGAGTAAGGAATCATGGGAAAAGCGAAGGATAGCAGGGATCTGGTTTAAAGGCCGCGGAACAGTAGTTCTTCCAGAGCCATGCGCCGCACTTGCCAGGAGTCGCGCTGCTCGCCGTTCACGCTCAGCTGGCACTTGCCCGCGTCATCGAAGGTCAGAGTCACGTCGAACATGGGACTGCCGATGCCATCGCGCACCAGGATGGCGTGCTCGGCAAGGGTGAATATTACGGAGCGCTGGACATCGTTGGCTTTCAGAAGAACAGAGAAGTCGTCGCCATGCTCGGACACGGAAAACTCATAGGGAGAATTCTTGGGGCGAAGGGCGTTGCGTGTCTTAATGTCCGCTTCGATTTGTAATCGAAGCGCCTTGAATACATTGGGGAGGGAGCACGAGGAACGCTGGGTGACCCAGTCGAACTTGGAGGTACTCTGCTGCGCTTGGTCGGCTTCGTCGGTCATGCTTTACCTCCAGATTGCGGGCAATCATTGTGGGCAGACAATGCCGGACAGACATTGTCGGGCAAAGACCCGGGGATGGACTCTGAACCGGCGTAGGTAGAATGTTGGCTCCATTCAGAGAAACAGTAAAAATCTGAACTTCACAGCCTCATACCCTCCGCCGATTCTCTGACACTGTTCGTCTTCGATAGTCCGACCGGATTGTAGAATTCACCGACCCGTGCAAGGGGCGGCGTGTTGCTTCACAACTGAGATGCTACAGGTCGCTGATTGGTATAGCTGTGCAAAACCGCTCGGTGTGCCGGCCAGGAAAATATTCCTGAAAAATGGCCCGGTTGTGTATCGAATTGACCTGTAATGCGTTTGGACTCGTGACATCTTCCCAAGTATGCCCAGGCACAAAAGCGAGCCGAAGAAAGAATCCAACCAGGCGACCCTGGCTCGCGTCAAAAAGGAAATGGATGAACCGCGAATGACGGAATCGGCGCGGAAAGAAGATGGCAAACGAACCACGCGACAGGTGCTGGAAAAGCTGCGGTAGCGGTCCGGCTAACAGCCCGTAGTGGAAATCGGAAACTCAGAACCAGCGCCTAAAGGCGCATTGA
>PMXH01000463.1:0-2836 GCA_003165855.1 Acidobacteriaceae bacterium
GCGGGCCTTGCCGGTGTCGTGCAAGAGCAAGGAGAGGTAAAGCAACTCCGGATCTTCCAGCTCTCCCAGCAACTCCGCGTACCGCTTGTCCCATTCCGATTTCGACTGCGCTAGGCGGTGCAGGCTCTCAATGGCCAGGATCGAATGTTCATCCACGGTAAAACGATGATAGAAATCCCGCACCACCAGAGAATCAATGGGCTTCAGTTCCGGCAAGAGTAAGGTTAGCAAGCGGAGCGAATGCATAGCCCGCAGCGCCTCGCCGGCGTGCGGCTGCAGCAATGTTTCCTGCAGGTAGAGCCAGAGTTCTGTCCCCCGCGGCGGAGTCACCGCCAGAGCCGGAAGCTCCTGTTCGATTCGGTGCTCCGTGGTCGCACTCAATTTCAGCCCGTGGTGCGCCATAAAGTGAAACAGCCGCAGCAGCACTTCAGGATCCCGCAGCGAAGACGACTGCTGTAGAAAAATCAACCCATCCACCACGGAAAAATCCGGACTCGATGGCCGCGTCCGCCAGCCCTGGAATTGCCGGCGCAGCGCAGACCACGCCTCCGGGATCTCCTCCTGCAACTGCGTCACTGCGCGTTGCACGGCGCGTGCATGCCCGAAATAAATCCGCATCCAATCGGCGGGAGTGAGGTCCGCGGAATCCGCAGCGCCGATCTTCCGCGCCGCGGCTTCGTCCTGCGCTTCCCAGCTCAGCGCATTGTCGTCGCCTCCGTGACGGAAATGCAGAAAGCAGCGCACCGCCATCAGGAACTCCAGAGCCGATTCCAGCTGTTTCCGTACCGGCGCCCGGAGCGAACTGGCGTCGGGCCAATCGCCCAGCTTACCCATGGCCGAGATCAGCGCCAGCCAGCAAGCCACGTTGTAATCCCGAAGGCCGCCGGGCGTTTCTTTCAGATTCGGTTCCAGGTGAAACACTGTATGCCCGAACTTTCCATGCCGCTCCCGCGTCACCTCGGCCAGCCCCTGCAACAATGGCTTCGATTCCCGTATCACCAGCTTGGGAATTACTTTGTCGTGCAGCCGTGCGAACAACTCGCGGTCGCCGGCCAGGTAACGGCAATCGAGAAGAGAAATGGTGAACTCGGTATTGTTGGGATCAAAGCGGTCGCATTCCGAAAGCACGCGCGAGGCCGGACTTAATTTGAGCTTAAGATCCCACAGCTCTTGTGAGAACTGCCGGACCGCGTCCTTGTGAGCTTCTTCGCCTCGGCGATCGGCATACAGAAACAGCAGATCGATATCGGAATAAGGAAAGAGCCAGCCGCGGCCGAAACCTCCAGTCGCGACCAGCGCGAAGCCCGGCGGCCCGTGCTCATCGGCTGAGACCAGGTCCCGCCATAGCCGCTTGAGAATGTCTTCGATGAGCCGCGTGCGTTGGCCCACTGCCGCGCGACCATCTCCAGTCGCCGCAAAGTCGCGCGCAATCCGCGCCGACTCTTCGGCGAGAGCCCCCCGCAGCTCACTGATCAGTGAAGACGACTCCATCATCACGATGGACCGATGAATCGACGCCCGATGAATCGCCGACCGACGAATCGAAGAACGCTGCTCTCATGCCGCATGCCATTGGGAGACAGCCGGTGATACGCTGCCGTTAAGATGCCATCCGGTCGCGTCCCGGCTGGATATTTACCCGTTTCCCCAATCCTGTTGTGATCCTCGCCCAAATTGCCGTCTTACAGCGCTCCCTCGCCCCGTTCTTCATTGCGAATGCGAATCGCTTCATCCACGCGCGTCAGAAAAATCTTTCCGTCGCCAATCTTGCCCGTGCGCGCCGCCACCAGAATGGCCTGCACGGCCTTTTCCACGAGGGCGTCCGGCAGCACGAGTTCCAGCTTGGTCTTGGGAATAAGGTCCACGCTGTATTCGCGGCCGCGGTAAACCTCGGTGTGGCCCTTCTGCCGGCCATGGCCTCGCACCTCAATCACCGTCATGCCCTCAACGCCGATTTCCTGCAGTGCGGTCTTCACCGCTTCCAGCTTAGAGTTTTGGATGACTGCCTCTACCTTGGTCATGATCTTGTTCTCAAACTCCGATTCCCGCCGCTCCAATGCCTACCTACAAAATCATACACCGACGCCTTCTGATGGTGCCCTTCAAGTTGCAGGGGCCGCAGTAGAAGCTTCCCGCAGCGGGACGATTTGCATGATTAAACGTCGCGGCAAGAAGCAGGAAGGCGATGCTTGACTTGGGAACCAGCCATTTCCCCATGAAGAGTGAGTTTACTCCCGGGAACGAAGTCGATTTGACAAAGTTCAGCTCGCGCTTACTTTATCCTCTGCAGTCGGTTCACGGAAATCGAAACTATTCATCGTTCTTATCGGGATTTGTTATGCAAAGCGAGAAATTCGCAACCTCGTAAAGTGGGGCGAAACTTCGTCAGCGCAAACCCAGCCCGCACTCCTTTCCTGATAGTCTCAACCTAGATACTCAGGAGAGCTAAGCCGTTTGCCGCCAATCATCAATGCTCAGGGAATTTCGAAGTCTTTCGGAGCGAATCCGCTCTTCCAGGACGTTTCCTTTACGGTTTCCGAAGGTGATCGCATCGGACTGATCGGTCCGAACGGTTCGGGCAAGNNCAGGACTCGACATTTAAGTCCGGAGACACGATACGGTCCGTGGCCCGCAGCGCGATGGAGCGTGCCGCCGTGCCGGAATCGGACCGGGGCACTCGCTTTGCGGAGACCTTGGGCCGCGCCGGTTTCGAAGAGCTCGACGCCGAAGCCTCTGCATTGTCTGGCGGCTGGCAGAAGCGCCTAGCCATCGTTGAGGCCGTGGTGCAGTCGCCCGATATCCTTTTGCTCGATGAACCTACCAATCATCTGGATCT
>PMXH01000463.1:2883-14561 GCA_003165855.1 Acidobacteriaceae bacterium
TTTTCGGCCACCGATCGAAAAACCAAGCGCCTGATTGAACTGACGGACGTCTCTTGCGAAATGGGAGGCCGCACATTGTTCACCGGCCTCAACTGCGTCATCACTGCCGGAATGAGAGTGGGACTGGTGGGCCCGAACGGCAGCGGAAAGACCAGCCTGCTGCGGCTGTTACTCGGAGAATCTACCCCGGTGAGCGGAGAGATTCACCGCGCCGACTGGCTGCGCATTGTGTATTTCGATCAGAGACGCGAACTTGATCCCGACGTAACCCTGCGCCGCGCCCTGGCTCCGGANNCGGCTTTCCGGCGGCGAACGCGCGCGGGTCTTAATTGCTCAGCTCATGCTGCAACCGGCGGACGTCCTCCTGCTCGATGAGCCCACGAACGATCTCGACATTCCAACACTAGACATACTCGAAGAAAGCCTGCTGGAGTTTCGCGGCTCCCTCGTCCTGGTCACGCACGACCGCTATATGCTCGACCGCGTGTCGACCGTGGTCCTCGGCCTGGATGGGCAGGGCGGCGCAGGCCTCTTTGCCGATTACTCGCAGTGGGAGTCGTGGCTGGAAGAACGGCAACAGATGGCGCAGCAAGTGGCAAAGAACGATGCGCGCCCCGCCGGGCAGCCTACAGATCGCGCAGAGAACCGGCCATCGCCGGGCAAGAAGAAGCTCTCCTACCTGGAAGCGCGGGAATATGACTCAATCGAGAAACGCGTCGCCGATGCCGAGCATGTACTGCAGGCGAAACGCGTTCAGCTCGAAGATCCCGAGATTGTCAGCGACAGCGAGCGTCTTGTCACCGCTCACGCCGAAATGGAAGAGGCGCAGGAAAAGGTCGACACGCTCTACGCCCGCTGGGCGGAACTTGAAAAAAAGAAAAACTGATCGCTTCTGTAAAACTTCTCAATCCTCGGCTCGGGCCGCTCAGCTCACGATGCCAGACAAAAAGCGATGATCGTGTTTCCCGGCGTACCGGCGGCTTTTTCGTACTTCTTCAGCAAGGCTGATTCGAGGTCGTCCGGGTCAGGTTTCAACTCACAGGCGGCGATTTCCTCATCCGTCGCACCCTTGAAACAAAGTTCACACACGCCCAGCCCGTCTTCTGAGCGAATCGGCGGACCGAAAACGCGACAGGTCATGGGACGCGATTCGTAGAGTTCACAGTTCCCTGTCGCAGGATCGAGCACTGGGCACGGTTCATCATTCGCGAAATCAGAGAAACGCCGCGCCCCGTCATCTCCTTCGTCCAACATGCCGGTCACAGCATCACCCGGAAAATCTCGTGACAGGCGACCGACCGCATCTTGAGCCCGCGCCCGCACGCGCTCAGCCCGCGCCGGTGCGTGCACTGCAAGGTCTGCCAATCCTCGCCGCAATCGCAGGGCATCGAGCTGATTGATGGGAAACACCCCGATGCAGCACTGCGTACATCCCTGGCGACAGACCAGCCATTCGCCGCTGCGACGTGTAACGTCGGCTAACGCAGAGTCCACAATCTGGATCAGATTCTGATCCTCACTCTTGGAAATCGGATTCTTGGAAACCGGGTTCTTGGAAACTGCAGAATGCCGCCGCATAGCGATTTCTGGATCATACAACCGAATCGGCGAGCCGGTGAGAGAGCGAGGGTTTCGACAGGAGCTAGGAGCTCCACGGGAGTCTCCCGAGAGGCGACGGAGCCGCATCCTTCTGGCTCCGATCGCCGAAAGCGCCCACCCTTCCCCCCGGCGGTATGGCGCTTCCTTCGGGATTCCCGCGCTCACTGGAAACCACTGGCCGGAGATACCCACAAAGATCGGCTGATGGTTACCAGTAAACTGATTACATTTTGATAGTGCGGGAGTCCGGCAAAACGTTTCACCGGCCCGGAAAATTTCTTGGAGTCGAAGCACCCACCCTATACGAGCGTCCTCGATTTGAGTAAGATAGCCCACTAAGCAGGGCATCCCCCCGGAGCGTCTAGTGCAGTTTTACGCCTTCGATAGCCAGTACCTGGAGCAGCTCAGTTCTGGAGATTTCCGGACCCAGGAGCATTTTGTCGCTTATTTCAGCGAGCTCATCCGGCTGAAATTGAGTAAGCGCCTGCATTCCCGTTCGGAAGTGGAAGACGCCCGCCAGGAGACCTTCGCCCGGGTTTTTGCCGCCCTGCGGAAGCAAGATGGCATACGGCAACCTGAGCGGCTGGGGGCATTCGTCAATTCCGTCTGCAANNTCCCAGTGGCGAGGAGGAAGCTGAAGCCAATATTCCCGACCCCGCCATCAGCGTGGTGGACCTCATCGCCAACCGGGAAATCCAACAGAAGGTGCGGCACATTCTCGACGAGCTTCAGGAAAAAGACCGTCGCATAATCAAAGAGGTCTTCCTTGAAGAACGCGATAAGGATGAAGTCTGCCGTGATCTGGGCGTGGACCGGGAATATCTGAGGGTCCTGCTGCACCGCGCCAAGAAGTCCTTTAAAGCTCTGTATTTGAAGAAAATGGCCAAAGGAGCCATGCAGGAATGACGCGGCGTAACGTTTGGCGGCAATTTGTCACTATCTGTATATGAGGAGTACTCAGAGCATGGACCACAGCGAGGCGAGCCGCCTTATGGCTTCGGAGAAGTACCTGCTCGATGAGCTTCCACCGGACGCGCTGGAGGCGTTCGAGGAGCATCTCTTTGGCTGTCCCGAATGCGCCCTGGATGTGCGCGCAGGATCGCTATTCCTCGAGCAAGGCAAGATCGCGCTAGCCAGTCCCGCCGCAGCAGGCCGCGTTCCGGCGGAGGTTCGGGAACCGTCTGGATGGTTCGCATGGTGGCGTCCAGCCTTCGCTATCCCGGCCATGGCCGTTCTCCTGCTCGTCATCGGATATCAGAATCTGGTCACCTACCCGGCGCTCAAGGGAGCGTCGGCCGAGAATAGATCGCCCAGCATTCTGCCTGCGGCTTCGTTAGTCAGCGCCGTGACTCGCGGCTCAAATCCGTCCACCATTGCTGGGCGTCCCGGGGAATCATTTCTTCTCCCCCTTGATATTCCGCCCCAAAAGGTTTTCCAATCCTACGTGGTTGAGTTGCACAACCCGGCAGGAGGTGTAGATTGGTCGCTGCCGGTTTCCGCCGAGGCAATCAAGAACACGTTGCCCATCCGCGCACCGGGAGTAGACAAGGCCGGGAGGTATGAATTGGTTGTGTTGGGCTTGACTGCGCCGGGCGGAAAACTTTCAGAGGTTGGGCGGTATCCTTTTGAATTGCAGTTTGCGACTGCGGTAAATCCTCAACCCTAACGAGGGGGAAAAATGACGGCTACCAGCCGAGTTCACTACTTCCACGCCGATGCTTGCGCCTTCGGCGGATACTTTGAACGCCCGATCGAACGCACCATTGTGCCGCAAGCGCCTATGTCTCTCTCGCCTGCGGGCGGCTATGGATCTGCTCGTTCGGAAAACTTCCGGCTGGAAGGCCTGGTCTCTTACAAGTCAGCCTCAACCCAGGTTTCGGGCCATCTAAGCAAGAAAGACGGCGGAGGCTGGGTGACGCTGGTGACCTCAGTCGTCGAGGGACTCAATGTGCTGGACGTAGTTACCGCCGACCGGCTCTCCGCGCAGATTTCTACAGAACATCCACTGGTGGGCGACAGTCCGAAGGTAACTTTCCTTGGAACCTCGTTTGAAAATCTCAAGATTGCAGGGTGTCCCGTGGATGTCACGCTTGATCTCGACATCTGCGACCAGGGAAATGGCGACAACTACCCAGGCGCCCCTTGCGTTCGCGACGATCGATTCCTCGCCCGAGTTGCCCAGCAGTACCAGCGCATGAACAACGCGAAAGACTTGCCGGAATGGGTGAAGGATCGCTCCATACCCGATTGGATCACGCAGCGTTATAACTCGAACGGAGCGAAAGCTGGAAAAGGCAGCGTCCTCTGCTCGGTAGTGAAAGAAACGAACGGGAAATTCCCCGGCAGGCCCTTTGGCAACGTCTTCGAAGTGCCGGGTTTTGGCCGCGCGTTTCTGGGAGAACTGCTCGTGGACTGCCAGTCCTACCAGTTGACCATGGTGCGCCTGGAAATGGGTTGCCTTGCCGATTCCAATGTAGGTGCCGCGACCGCCAAGGCAAATGGCGTCACGGAGCCGCCCAGCTAAAACAATACTATCTTGTGGACACCTGACGGACTCGCAGATATGTTTCCGAGAAATTTTCAGGCGGGAGAAGTCGGGTCCTGAGTTAATTGTTGACCCCTCGATTGTCACTCTATAAACTGCCTGACTAACCCACTTTAGTCAGGCAGCTTTCGTCTAGGATAGTCTGAACTCTCGTCAAGGTGCATAACAGACGGCGCGAGGGCGCGATGTCAGGGCCAAGGAACCAGAAGTTCGAACTGCTGGTTCTCGCTCTGTCTTTGCCGCTCTCATGGACTCTCGGCTGCACCAGGCTGCCCGATCCGCAGAAAACATTTAACCACGCCCAAGCAGCGTTCCTTCGCGACGATCTTCCGGCCGCCGAGTCCGAGGCACGCCGGGCGTACGAGCGCTTTTCCGGCCACAATCAAGAATGGGCGTGGAGGTTCCGGCTTCTTGACGCTGAGGCCCTCATATCGCAAGGTAATCGCGAAGTCGCTCTCTCCCTACTTAGCGCAACGCTGCCGCCCGAGCTTGCCCACACTGATCTGGCGATCAAACGGGAGATACTCCAGGCCAGCGCCTTCATTCCCCTCGACCGACTCGATGAGGCTGACCAGGATCTAGAGGCGGCGGAAAAGCTTTCCGGGACCTTGGATTCTTCGCTGGCAGGCGAGATCGCCAGAGCCCGCGGCAATCTGCAAAGGCGACGGAATGATCTGGGTGGTGCCGAGCGTTTTTTTCTTCAGAGCTTGAGGATCGCCAGACAACGGCGCGATGCGCGCCTAGAGGTCACCGATCTCCTGAACCTCGGTGCTGTAGCCGAACAGGAAGAGCACTACGATGAATCGATCGATTGGTTACACGATGCCTACGGGAAAGCCCAAATTCTCCATAACCAGCGGCTTGCGGAGGCAGCGCTCGGCAATCGCGCGTGGGACTACTACAAGATGGGCGACTTCGATAGAGCCCTTGCTTTGTATCAGGAAGCGGAGAAGGCGGCAACAGATCTTCGAGCGGTGTACCACCAAATCCAGTGGCTGAACAACATCGGCCTGGTCTACTACAAAATGAGTCAGCCCTCGGTTGCGGAAGGCTACTACCGGCAATCCCTGGCCTTAGCTGAAAAAACGGGGAACTCCGCACAGGTCATTGACGCCCTGACCAGCCTAGCCTTCGTCTCAGTGCAAACCGGTCAACTTACCGAGGCGCAGCAGTATGCCGAGAAAGCTTTTCAACTGGCTCACGCCCGCAATGACCGCCCTTCTGAGCTCTATCCGCTTCTGGTCAAGGCCCAGGTCTCCGCCGCGCGAGGAGATCATGAAGCAGCCGAGAAAGTGTTCCGTGAAGTCGCAGACGACCCCAAGAGCGATCTGTCTCTGCGCTGGGAAGCTCAGAACGACTTGGCAAAACTATACGAACAGGAACACCGCCTCGCCGACGCAGACAACCAGTACCGGAAGGCGCTAGCCACCATCGAACAGGCCCGAGCCTCACTGCAGCGGGAAGAATTCAAATTACCCTTCCTGGCAAACGCCGCGCACCTCTACGACGACTACATCCGCTTTCTCTTGGCCCAAGGAAAAACCGAACAGGCTCTCCAGATTGCCGACTACAGTCGAGCCCAGACCTTGGCGGAAGGTCTAGGCGTATTGCCGCAGAAAGCACTGGCAGTTGCTAAGGTACTGAATGCCCAGCAGACGGCGCGCCATGCTAACGCTACAGTTCTCTTCTATTGGCTCGGCCGCGAGGGTTCGTATTTGTGGGCGATCACAGCCAATAGCACAACGCTCTATTCCTTGCCACCTGCGACCGATATCGATGCCGCGGTCGAGCGATACCGCCGCGCGTTGTTGCGCTGGCAAGACGTTCTGCAGACCGCGAATCCCGACGGCAGCTATCTCTATGACAGTCTGGTGAAACCCGTCAGCAAACTGATTGCGCACAATTCTCGCGTGATCCTGATCCCCGACGGAAGCCTCGACAACTTGAATTTCGAAACCCTGCTCGCGCCACAACCGCAGCTGCACTATTGGATTGAAGACGTCACCGTGCTGAGCGCAAGTTCTCTGCGAGTCCTAGCGGCCTCCCAAACTCATATCGAGCATGGCACGGGAAGACTCCTGCTCATCGGCGATGCTATCGCCGCCAGTCCCGAGTATGGTCCGCTGCCGAACGCCCAGCCGGAGATGGAGAACGTCGCGAAACACTTCGGCGAACAACAGCGGCAAACCTACGCTCGCCAGCAAGCAACTCCTGACGCGTATCTAGCCAGCGATCCCGGACAGTTTTCCTTCATTCACTTCGTGGCCCACGCCACCGCCAGCAAATTAAGTCCGCTGGATTCCGCCATCGTGCTTTCCCCATCTTCTCCCGAACAGGATTCCTTCAAGCTCTACGCTCGCGATATCACTCGTCATCCCCTGCACGCCGACCTGGTCACAATCTCCTCGTGCTATGGAGCGGGAACTACCGCTTACTCGGGAGAAGGACTGGTAGGGCTTTCCTGGGCCTTTCTTCGCGCTGGCGCGCACAACGTGATTGGCGCACTCTGGGAAGTGAGCGACGCCTCCCCTGCCCGCCTCATGGACCACCTCTATGACGAACTCCGCCGTGGCCAACCTCCGGAAGCAGCCCTCCGTGCGGCCAAACTCTCTCTGCTTCATTCCGATGACGTCGTCCGCAAGCCTTTCTATTGGGCTCCCTTTCAACTCTACACAGGACGCTAAGCGATTCGATGGCAGGGACGTTGTTCTCTCGCCAGCAAGAACAGGGATCCGTTCCCGCAAGTTGTCCCGGCCTTGCTGATCCCTCCGACAACGCTGACTTTCAATGAGGCCCCGCCCAGAGGCGAAAAGTTTGGCTATTGCTTCAATGTCCCGGTCCAGTTGAGGATGACTTCCTGAGGATGCGACTGGCCTCCGCTCAGGGCTTTGAGTGCGGGAAAGCGCTCGCCGGGCGCTACCGGGCCGAGGGAGGCGAATTCATTCACGTGCAGCGGCAGAACGGTCGGGGCGCCGAATTGGAAGGTCTCGACGTTTTGAATGGGCACGGACATCAACTTATCCGTGATGGTGTAGTAAATCTGCTTCCCGTCGGGGCTCCACGAAGGAAAACTGCCGCCACCGTTGGAGACCTGCCATTTTCCTCCGGGACCGGGGAATGCGGTTACATACACTTCATATCTTCCCGACTCGTCCGATTGGTAAGCGAGCCATTTGCCGTTCGGCGAAAGAACGGCTCCCGCTTCATTCGCCGGCGATTGGATGAAAGGAGTCAGCTTCTTGTCGCCGTTCAGATCGATGTAGTAAACATCCTGGCGCGTGGCATTATTCTGCACCATGAAGAAAAGATAGCGGCCATTGGGAGACCAGCTGCCAACGCTGCCAAACGTCTTCGGCGTTTCCAACTTCTCCTGCGTGCCGGAGCCACTGGTGGGCTGGATCCAGACTCCGGCGGAAGCCGTGCCAGCAATGGTGCCGACCGCGATTCTTTTGGAGTCGGGAGAAAATGCAAAGGTAATGCTGGCCGCATCCACGAACGTGCTCCGCGACATCGTGTTGCGGCTGGTGTCGACGATCCAAACGTCTCCCTTGCCCGTGTCCGGGTCGGGACGCACCAAACCGACGAGAGCGCCATCGGGTGAGGGCCGCGGCTGCAGGTAAAGTCCGGGCTCGCCAAAGCGTCCCACTTCTTTCCCCGTGCGGTCCACCCACATGGGCTGAGTCTTCTGCAGCGAGCCGTGACGATAGACGAGCGTACCGTGCGCGGCGGTGAAGGCAGCGAGATCGCGTGCGTTCCAGTAGTCGAGCTTTTCGGCTACCGGCGTGGGGTCGCCGCTGAACTGGAGCGATTTGGGATCGAAGCGTTGCGCCACCAACACGGTCTCGCGCAGGTACAACAGATATCCATCGGAATACTGCACGTTCGATGCGCTCGCCAATATCTCGCGCGGCTTCTCGCCGGAGAGCGAGGCGCCGTATAACGCTCCTGTGCCAGTGCCTCCCGCGCCGACGGCTTCGCGATAAGTAAACAGAAAGTGATCGCCATCGGGCAGAAAGTATGGGTTGCGATGGGTCCAACCCGGCTTTGCCTCGGTAAGCTTTTCGGACACGCCACCGCCCTCGGGCACCTTGTAGAGCGGCTCGCGAATGTTGGGAGTGAAGATGATGACGCCGCGCGGACTCCAGGATGCGCCTCGGCCTTCGGGTGCGTCGCAGAGCACCTGCACCGGTCCGCCGCTCAGGGCTACCTTCTTCAATTTGCCCCCGGAAAAAAAGCCAATGTATTTGCCATCGGGCGACCAGAAGGGAAAGGTGGGGTGATCGGATTCAATCTGGTGAAGCGCGCCGGTGTTGACATCGCGCACCCACAAATTGGTTTCGGGTGCGGTGCCGGCGAGGAATGCGAGTTTTGAACCATCCGGGGAGAGCGCCGGAGCGCCGGCTACAACGCTGGTGAATTCGGTATCAGCGGGCGGCAACCAGGATGCCGTCATCGACCGTCGCGCATCTTCAAGCTGGGCACGGCTGGAGAGGAAAAAAGCAAGAGCGGCGGCGGCCAGAATCCAACCCACAGCAGCGGCGATCACCAACGTCCGCTTCTGCACCGCCCGCCGCGCGCGGACTTGAGCTGGCGCGGCCAGCTGGCTGGTGGATACTCCAGCGATCCAGCGCAATTGTAGTTTCAGATCGTGCACCGTCTGAAAGCGCTCTTCGGGATCCTTGGCCAGGCAGGTCTTGATCACTTGCTCTAGCGCCGGCGGTGACATGGGCTGAACCGTTGAGATAGGCGGCGGATCCGAAGCCAGAATGGCCGCCACCAGGCTAGCCTGACTCTTTCCCGTAAACGCCCGCTTGCCGGTCGCCATCTCGTACAGCACACAGCCCAGCGCAAAAATGTCGGAGCGTGCGTCGGCGTCTTTGCCTTCCGTCTGCTCGGGAGACATGTACTGGAACGTGCCGAGAATGGTGCCCTGCGCGGTCAGCGGCTGATCGGCGGAGGGATGCGAAATCGTCATGGTCAGGCTGGAAGCCGGCGTCACGCCCGTAATCGCCTTGGCCAGGCCGAAGTCCATCAGCTTCGCTCCCGTCTTCGTCAGCATCACATTTCCCGGCTTCAAGTCGCGATGCACCACGCCGCTTTTGTGCGCCCGTTCTAGGCCTTCGCAAATCTCGATCCCAATTTTCAGCACTTGCTCGGTCGGGAGCGGACCTTTGCGCAAGCGGTCGGCCAAAGTCTCGCCCTCCAGAAACTCCATGACGAGAAAGTCGATGCCATCCTGATGGCCGACGTCATGCAAGGTGCAGATGTTGGGATGGTTCAGAGATGAGATAGCCCGGGCTTCGCGATCGAACCGCTGCTTGGCTTCTGGATTGTCAGAAAGATGACTCGGCAGAATCTTGACCGCAACTGTGCGGTCCAGGCGCGTGTCCCGCGCTCGATACACTTCTCCCATGCCGCCTGTGCCCAGCGGAGACTGAATTTCATACGGCCCGAGTTTTGTGCCAGAGGTGAGCCCCATGCGTGCGCGCCATTATAGCTTGAGCAGCAACTTGCAACCGCGGCGATGGCTTTGGACCAATGGCCGCAAACTCAGGGTTTTACGTCAAGACCACGAAAGTAGACGAAGCGAATGCCATAGGTTTCCGAGAAGCTCTTTGACAGCCCCTTGTATCACCTAACTCCTTTAACTTCTATACTTTGCCAACAACTTGCTCAAGCTCTAGAATCTTGTTCACTTTTTCCGCTAACCCGATGATTCCAATGGAACTCGGGAAGGGGGGTATACCCCCAGTTACAAGCAAGAAGTAGCTTTTTCCTAAAATGGAACCACCTCGCACGCGACTGGAATAGAATAGCGCTTCGGCAAGTCGTCCCTATGCGCACTCCCGTCGAGCTCTGGAAAAAGTGGGAAAGCCGGCTGATCGATGAAAAGTTCCCTCTGCGCCAGTGGCTGGGAGGCTCGGAGCACAGCGCCGTATTTCTCACCGAGCGCAGTGAGAAAGAATCTCAAAAGCTCGCGATCAAGCTCATTCCCTCCGAAGACCTGGACGAGGACGCTCAACTCGCTCGTTGGGCTGACGCCGCGAAGCTTTCTCATCCTCATCTGATTCGTCTGTTTGAATGCGGACGCTCCCAGATCGACGAGACGCCATTCCTGTATGTCGTCATGGAATTTGCCGAAGAGGATTTGGCGCAAATTCTTCCGCTGCGGCCGCTTGCACCCGCGGAAGTGACCGAGATGCTTCCGCCGACCGCCGAAGCTTTGGCCTTCCTGCATCAAGCAGGGTTTGCGCACACGCGCATCAAGCCCTCGAACATCATGGCGGTCGACAACCAGCTAAAGATTTCCGCCGACGCCATCCGCAAGACCGGCGAGCGCGACAGCGCCGGAGACGCTACGGCGTACACTGCGCCCGAAGTAGCGACCGGTGGAGTCTCGCCCGCGGCGGACGTGTGGTCTTTGGGGATCATGCTGCTTGCCGTCTTAACCCAACACGAACCGGAGTTAAGAAACGGTGATCGACAGGTTGCTGTGCCCGAGACGATTCCCGCGCCTTTCCGCGACATCGGGCAGCAATGCCTAAGAGCCGATCCGCAGCAACGCTGCACCGCGAGCCAAATTCTTAGCAAGTTCCAAGTGCAGGGCCCTCCCGCTGCTAGGCCCGTCGAGAAGAGCGTATCCAAGAAGCGTCCTAAGCGATGGATCATCGTCCCCATCGCCGTTGCGCTGCTATTTCTAGTTGCATTGGTTGGCGGCAGATTTATCTTCCAAAAACCCACAATTCCGCCTGCGGAGAATCATCCTGCGGAATCGCAGACTGCGCCTGCCGATGTTCCCGCCGCACAATCGCCCGCTCCATTCGCAGAGAAAGCGAAGCCCACAAGAAAGTCGGGAGCGCGAGGTAGTGTGCTTCAGCAAGTCCTGCCCGACGTATCGCGACAGGCACAGAGCACCATCACCGGTCGAGTGAAAGTTGGAGTTCGAGTCTCGGTGGACGCGTCCGGGAACGTCTCGCAGGCAGCGCTCGCTTCCGCCGTGACCAGTAAATACTTCGCGAACCTGGCGCTGGGCACGGCGCGCCGCTGGAAATTCAATCCTCCCCAGGTGAACGGACAGGCGACCGCCAGTGAATGGCTTCTGCGCTTTCAGTTTGGACGTACATCCACTCAGGTGTCCGCTTCAGAAATAAATCGTTGAACGGAGCAGTTCAATCGCCGTTCAATCCTCCGGCTTATCATTTTGATTCAACTTCCAAACCATCTGCCGCAGCATGCCGAGCAAGAATTCCGCATCGCCCTGTTGCAGCCGCCACCTCCGCACTAATCGCCGGACCGCGCTCTGAAACGACTTCGACGTATTTAACTTCGGGTAACCGCTGGCGCGAAGCGCGACGAGCAATGTTTCGGTAATTCGATCGGTCTCGGCCGACGAAGCAGGACTTCCCTTCCCCGGTTTCGCGATTGCGGCAGAATCACGGCTTAACTCGTACAAGCAGACCGCAACTGCCTGGCCCAGATTCATCGAAGTGTGTTCGTCACGAGTCGGTATGTGCATCAGCCAATGACAATGGCT
>PMXH01000463.1:14590-20602 GCA_003165855.1 Acidobacteriaceae bacterium
CACCAGGACGACGCGCAAATGATCGAATTCAGCTGGTACGGGCAAGCAGTTTGTATTCTACGGCAGCTTCGCGGGCGCGGGTTGCAACCCATTGAACCACACGGCTAGGGCCAAAAGCCGTTGCAAGCCTCTCGCCGCAAGGCCTTTTCCCGTGGGTATGCAAATGTAAAAAATTTGTCAAACCTTTGCCACCGCGCTGAAAACCGGCGGAAACGTTGTAAGCTTCAGTGGTTGTGGGCCACACTGGGGCAATGCAGCTGGGGCAACGCAGTATGTTCCGCGGCAATTCAGTGAGACGAGCCCACATTGAATGAGGACGGCTTTATGGGTCAAATCGCAGCACCGATCACTACCGCAAGATTGGCAGATCCGATGAACTCCACACGGCCTATGGGCCGAATTCTCGTCGTCGAGGACGATCCCGCCGTCCAGAAGGCACTAAGGCGGCTCTTCGAAACCGATGGGTATACCGTTGAAGTGCAGTCGAACGGGAGATCTGCACTGGAAAGCTTTCAGGCAGCTCCGCCAGCCGTTGTAATTCTCGACCTGCGTTTGCCCAAGCTCTCCGGCAGCGACGTGTGCAAGGAGATCAAAGCCCTGGCGCCCAGCTTGCCGATCGTAGTCCTTAGCGCGACCAGCGACGTCTCCGACAAGGTTTTACTGCTCGAACTGGGTGCGGACGATTACGTTACCAAGCCCTTCAGCCCAAGGGAGCTTCTGGCTCGTGTGCGCGCGGCTCTCCGGCATACTTCGAGGACGGCGCATATCAATCTGGTCAGTTTCGACGGCATTTCGGTGGACTTCAAGAAGATGGAAGTGCAGCGCGACGGCAAGGTTGTGGTTTTAACCGCGCAAGAATTCAAGACCCTTCAGTTTCTTGTGCAGAACGCGGACCGCGTGATCGGCCGCGACGAATTGTTAAATGAGGTTTGGGGATACCAGAATTATCCCTCCACCCGTACCGTGGACAACCACATCCTGAAGCTTCGTCAAAAATTGGAACGCGACCCCGCCAGTCCGGTACACTTCCGCACCGTACATGGAATGGGGTACAAGTTCGTCCGCTGAAATCCCTGTGGACCCATCCTCCGAACCCGTGTCACAAATTCTTCCAAAACTGTCTGGAAGCGCACTGGTGCATCGAACCAGGCTGCGCACGCGCTTTCTGCTGTCGATGGTGCTGATCACCGCGGGTCTCACGGCGCTGAGCCTCCTGGTTGTGCAGCACAGCATGCAAAGCCACGTCCGGGAAGGAATTGTGCAGGATCTGGGAAACTCGGTGACCACCTTCCAGAATTTTCAGCATGATCGCGAAGTCATGCTGACCCGCTCTGCCGAACTAGTCGCGGATCTGCCTATCACGCGCGCCATCATGACCGCTGCCGATCCAGCCACCATCCAGGATGCATCGCGGGACGTGTGGCAGTTGACGGGCAGCGATCTTCTGGTACTGGTCAACCGCAATAGCCAGGTGGTCGCGCTGCACACAAAATCGGTGGGTTTCACCCGCGACGCGGCGCAGCAGCATTTCCAGCGATCGTTGAGCGCAGAGGACTCCAGCCAGTGGTGGTATGGCGCCCACCATCTCTACCAGACCTTCGTGCAGCCAGTTTACTTCGGTTCCAGAACGGAAGGTCCGTTACTGGGCTTCTTAATCATCGGTTATGAAATCGATAACCGCCTGGCCCGCGAGGTCAGCAAAGTTTCGGCCAGCCAGGTTGCCTTCTCCTACGGCGGCGAAATTGTTGCCACGACCCTGACGCCCCTGCAATCGGAAAGCCCCGCGATGCGCGACCTGCTTGCGGGATCTTCGCACAACGGTCCTCGCGATGTTGAAGTAGGCAATGAGAACTTTCTGGCCACTTCGCTCGATCTGTCAGGCCAGCAAGCCACTCCAGTCCGCCTGACCGTGCTGGGATCCTACGATCAAGCTGCGAAGTTTCAGGACAAACTGAACCGCCTGCTCCTGCTGCTGGGTCTCACCGCTGTCCTGATAGGCAGTGGGCTGGTATTTCTGATCTCCCACACCTTCACGCGTCCGCTGGCCAGCCTGGTGGAAGGAGTGCGCGCTCTCGAGCACGGAGATTTTTACCATCCCCTCGATCCTCGAGGCAGCGACGAAGTCGCCGAGTTGACCTCCGCTTTTGACCGCATGCGGGCCAGCCTGCTCAAGACTCAACAAGCTCTGCTCGAATCTGAACAACTGGCCACCATCGGGCGCATGGCCAGTTCGATTTCCCACGATCTGCGTCACTCGCTGGCGGCGATTGTCGCCAACTCCGAGTTCCTTTGCGATGGCCGCCTGACTGCCACGCAGCGCGAAGAGTTGTATCAGGAGGTTCGGACCGGCGTAAACCAGATGACCGACCTCATCGATTCTCTGCTTGAGTTTGCCCGGACCAGAGAGTCCCTGAATCCGACCTACGCCAACGTGGTTGAAACGGTGCAGCGCGCCATGCAGGCGGTGCGCTTGCATCCGCGACATCAGGGAACCCTGATTGAAGTCCGCAGCAATGGAGGGAGTTCGGCATGGTTCGACCCCCGCAAACTGGAGCGCGCCCTTTACAATCTTCTGCTGAACGCCTGCGAGGCGGCGCCCGGCAGCCAGGGCAGAGTTCAGGTCATGATCGACCGCACGGGAGCAGCGGTGACGATCGCCGTTTTCGACAACGGCCCTGGCATCGCGGAACCGATTCGTGACAGGCTGTTCCATCCGTTTGTGAGCTATGGCAAAGAGAACGGCACTGGGCTGGGACTTACGGTGGTGCAGAAGATTGTGCAGGATCACGGGGGCAAAGTCCTGATGGAACGAACCTCGGACGAGCGAACAGTTTTTCGGATTACGATTCCTGGCCGCTCTTCGCCAGGCTCTCTGGAAGAAAGCGACGACAAGCAGATGTCCCGTCCCGCTGTACCCGTAAACAGCGAACGGGCGAGTGAAAACTCAATTCGGCATTCGGACACGTAGTGCCCGCTGTTCCCTATCGATTTCAGAGTGATCCGCGTGTTGCGCAGGAGGATGTGTGAACAGCCTTTGGACTTCGACCTTTGTGCTTCGTTCAAGCGCCATAACGGCCGCCGCTTTTGTCCTCTTAAGCGCCGGCTGCATGGCGCAGGAAACCACACCCCCGGCTGCCGCTCAGCCGGGGGATGCCTCGGTGCGGGACCTGGCTTCGCAAGTGCGCGAGTTGCGCACACTGATCGAACAGATGCGAACCGAGAATGCCCAGTCGCGCGCCGAAATGCAGGAATTGCGCCAGGAGTTGCAGGATACGCGCAAGGTGCT
This sequence comes from Acidobacteriaceae bacterium, assembly GCA_003165855.1. Lineage (GTDB taxonomy): Bacteria > Acidobacteriota > Terriglobia > Terriglobales > Acidobacteriaceae > Sulfotelmatobacter. The sequence continues at coordinate 17,877 of PMXH01000463.1, forward strand.
GGCGCCGCTCGCCGCTTCAACGGCCAATTCAGTGTCGACGCCGGAATCCGCGCCGTCCGGCGAGAGCGCTGGCGCGTCCGCTATCCCGGCATCGGGCGCCCTCGCGACCTCCGGCACACCGCTGGCCGCGGACTTGGGAAATCGGCTACAGCGATTGGAAGAATCCACTCAGTTGCTGAATTCGAAGGTGGACGAGCAATACCAGACCAAGGTGGAAACCGCCGGAAAATATCGCGCCCGGCTTTCCGGAATTGTGCTGATGAATGCCTTTCGCAACGTCGGAGGTTCCGACGACCTGGACTTCCCCAACTACGCGCAACCGGGAGGGGCCGGTACGTCGCAGGCAAGTTTTGGGGCGACGCTGAGACAAACCGAGATCGGCCTGGAGATCTTCGGCCCAACCTTGGCCGGCGCAAGAAGTTCTGCCAATGTGCAGTTCGATTTTGCCGGGGGCTTCCCGTCGACTCCCAACGGCGTCAACTTTGGGCTGGTACGCCTGCAGACGGCCAGCTTGCGGCTCGACTGGGAACACACCTCCGTAATTGCCGGGCAGGATTCGCTCTTCATCTCGCCGCTTTCTCCTACGTCCTTTGCCTCCCTCGCGACTCCTGCATTGGCGTATGCCGGAAACCTCTGGGGCTGGACGCCGCAACTCCGAATCGAGCATCGCTTCGATCTCTCCGCCCAACAGACGCTAACCTTCCAGGGTGGAATTCTGGACAATCTCGATTGGGAGCCTCCCAGCGATCCGTTCTTCCGTTCCGCGCAAGCTGGCGAAAGTTCCGGTCAGCCGGCCTACGCAATCCGCACCGCGTGGTCGCGGCCTTTGTTCGGCCATCCCTTGAGTTTCGGTACAGCCGGCTACTATGGCCGACAGAACTGGGCGTGGGGCCGCTCCGTGGATGCTTGGGCGGGGATGACGGATTGGCAGATTCCGATTCTTCGCCGCGTGGGCCTCTCCGGAGAATTCTATCGGGGCCGCGCCGTGGGAGGCTTGGGCGCGGCGATCGGCCAGACTATTCTGTTCGGCGGGAATCCGGCTTATCCTACGACCAGCATTCGCGGCCTCGATTCCGCCGGTGGATGGACGCAGCTCAAGTTCCAACTCACACCCAAGCTGGAGCTGAACGGCGTTTTCGGCGAAGACACCGCGTTTGCCGGTGACGTCCGGGGCTTCGCCACGGACGCCAACAACTTCGGCCCGATTCTGGGACGCAATCGCGGCGCGCTCGGCAACCTGGTCTACCGGCCGCGGTCCGATCTGCTGCTTTCCGCGGAGTTCAGACGCTTGCACACGTTCCCCATCTTTGACAGCGCCAGCGTTACCAACCAGGTCAACCTTGCCATGGGGATCCTATTCTGAAGATGAAACCTCTCGCCTACTGCCGAACCTTCTTGTGCGCCGTGTTGCTGCCCTGCGTTCTCGCCTCGGCGCAAGTGGTTGAGCTCAAGGGCGTGGAACTTAAAGGCCAAGTGCTGCTCACCAAGAACCGGCACCGCGTGAGTGATGCTTCGAAGCTCGTGGTCTGGCTTACACCCCTGGGGAACACGCGTGCGGTTTCTCCGCCGCAACAGCAAAGCTCGCAGATCCCTCAGCTCGTGCAGAAGGACAAGAGTTTCCAGCCTTCGCTGCTGGTGATTCCGGCGGGCGGCAAGGTTGAGTTCCCCAATCACGATCCGTTCTTTCACAATGTTTTTTCGTTATTTGACGGGAAGCGCTTCGATCTCGGTCTCTACGAAAGTGGCACCACTCGTTTTGTCGAGTTCGATAAGCCCGGCATTTCTTTCATCTTCTGCAACATTCACGCCCAGATGAGTGCCGTGGTGATCGCACTGAACACGCCGTACTATGGGATATCGGACCGGCGCGGTGAGATCAGCATCAAGGATGTCGTGCCCGGCCGCTATCAGATGCACGTCTTCCATCCGTCGGTTTCGCCGGAGGCGCTGCACGCCGCGGAACGAGAAATCACCGTAACCGCCGCCGATACGTTCCTCGGAACCTTCAGCCTCGCCGAATCCGATTTCGACCTCGCACACAAGAACAAATACGGCCGCGACTATGATCGCCCGGACCCCGACAGCCCGGCGTATGCGCGACCTTAGGTTGTTGCGGTAGGTAGCTCTGTCATCCAGAGCGGAATTTGTCGCGCGCGAGCGCGTGACAAATGGAGTCGAAGGATCCGTACCGCGCCGGCTGCGGTGTCGAGGTCGTAAAATCCGACCCATGCCCCCTCCCCCCTTTTTGCAAAATCTCTGGAATCATCGTGTTAGCGTGGAACTCCTCGCAAAGTCCTGTTGTGAAATAGCTTAGATACTAAGTTCTTTGAAATTAGCGACTTCGGGGCGCGACGAACTGGCTTGTGCCAACCGTCACGGCCTCGACCATGATTGCGCGTGGGATGGGCTGTGCGCAAGGTCAGATGTCACAATGGAGAGCTGGAAATTCTTGGGGGGTGAGCTATGTTCCGCCTGGGTCGGTGTCGAGCGCACGAAAGTCAAAAGCCCCGCCCAAGCGGCGCTTGGATGGGGCACCCCTCGTGTCGATTTAGTCGGGGTCAGCCCCCAGCCCCCGGAAGTTCTCGAATGTCGGCGTATCCCCTGTCAATCCAGAAACAGAACACGGAGATGTGATTAGGATCACTGCCACGTCGGACGAGAAACTGGGGACAGACGGGACGTTCACCAATTTCCATTCGTCAAAAAATCGGGGAACGTCCCGTCTG
>PMXH01000556.1 GCA_003165855.1 Acidobacteriaceae bacterium
CGTTGCGGAAAAAGAGGGTAAGCCGATTTCTCTGCTGGTGGTCCCGGCGACCGACGTGTTCGAAGCCATCATGGTGACGGCGCAGCGGCTGGATTCCAGCCGCGTGATCTGCGGGCTCTCGAATAAACTAACGGCCGATGAACAGTCCAAGCTCACCGGCGATGCCTGGGAGCGCATGCCGGAACCCCGTCCCAGCATAGCGCTGGAGGTCTACGCTCCCGACGGCACGGTTCGCGAGTACATCATTGGCCCACACAACCCGCGCCTTCGTCCCCAGGACGTAGATCTCATGCACCAACTTTGGCTCAACATCACAGCCGATCCCAAGTTCGCCGGAGCCCACCACTACCACATCGTGGCTCTCGCCCTGGAAGAACTGCAGCGCGAATTGAGCACGGAGCAGCGCGCCCAGCTTCTGCAAAAGCTGCAGGAAGAAATGGACCGCATCGACGCTGGCACGCGTCCCCCCAGCCCTGATTAAACCCGCCCACTCCCACTAGCTCTTGAGGAGATGCTGCAGCGACGTCGACAGCTCCCGGTACCGAAACGGATACCCGCTCGAGATTAGCTTGCCGGGTTCCACTTTCTGGCTGCTTAGCAACAGTTCTTGGCCCATCTCCCCAAAGACCAGCTTCACTGCTAAGGCAGGCGTGGGAAAAACTGCGGGACGCGACAGCACCCCGGCCAACGTTTTTGCGAACTCCGCGTTCGTCACCGGCTTGGGCGCAACCATGTTTACCGGCCCCTGGATCAGGTCGTTCTTCAAAATGTGGTGGATCGCGCCCACCATGTCCTGCACATCAATCCAGCTCATCCATTGCCGCCCGTCTCCGGTGCGGCCGCCCAAGCCCAGTTTGAACGGCACGATCATCGCTCCGAGCGCGCCGCCCTTGGGGCTGAGTACGATTCCTGTCCGCAGGTGCGCGGTGCGAATGTCGGCTTGCACCGCCGGCATGGTCGCTTCCTCCCATTCCTGGCAGGTCTGCGCGAGGAATCCCGTGCCCGGCGCGCTTTCCTCGGATAACACTTCCTCACCGCGGTCTCCGTAGTAGCCGATCGCCGACCCGCAAACGAAAACCTTCGGCTTTTCTTCTGCTTGCGCCAGAGCCTGCGCCAGATTCGACGTGCCAACCACCCGGCTGTCTCGAATCCTTCGCTTTTTAGCCGCCGTCCATCGTCCGAAAATGCCTTCGCCCGCCAGGTGGATTACGGCGTCAAATCCGGACACTGCCTGAGGCGCAATCGGCGCCGCCGGGTCCCACGCGATCTGCGCATTATCAGCCGATCGGCCCGTAGCCGGCCCACGCACCAGCCGCACCACGGACCATCCGCCCGTTTTAAGGGAGGGAACAAGAGCGGCGCCAATCGGACCCGAGACCCCGCTGACAAGAATTCTGGAATTCATGGCTTGCAGAATGCAACTCTAACAGTTCGCCGAGCGTCCCAACAAACTGCAGATGAGTTTGAAACCTTCGTAACCAGCGAAATGCGAGAAAGACTCATAAGCTATCTCACAATGACTCAGCCCGCGGGCGATCCAGCGGGATGGTTGGTGTAATCTCTGTGCAGGGGATTCTCCCGCCGCGTAACCATTATCAAGCGTCTACACAGGCAACGATCTGACCAGGCAGCGATCTGAACAGACAACGATCTGACCAGACAACGATCTACACAGACAAGGATCTGACCAGGCAGAGGAAGAACGACTTTATTCATGGCTCTCCAATTTAAGTTTGGCCTCATAGTTTTTGCCTTGGCCACGATCAGTTGGACCTCGCCTTGCCTTGGACAGACCCCTCCACCAACATCCGTACCTGCGCAACCCCAGGCCGCGCCCTCGGGGCAGTTGCCCGGCGCAACGTCCGGAAGCATCAATGGAACCGTCATTGATCAAAGCGGAGCCGTGGTCGCCGGAGCCCAGGTGAAGCTAACTCACGAAGATCAATCCCCCAGCCAAGAGGTACTGTCGGGCGACAACGGGCAATTCTCCTTTTCCAACATCTCTCCCGGCGCTTTCCAGCTCTCGATTGCCTCAGCAGGACTGGCGACGCAAACCTCCTCTGGAATCCTGCATGCGGGGGAAGTCCTCATCGTCCCGCAGATCGTATTGACGATTGCTGCCAATATCACAGACGTGCAGGTCAGCCTCTCCCGCATCGAAGTGGCAGAAGAGCAGGTCAAGGACGAAGAGAGGCAGCGTGTGCTCGGCGTCATTCCAAATTTCTTCGTCACCTACGATCCCCATCCCGTTCCCCTCACCTCCCGGCAGAAGTTCGAGCTTGCCTGGAAGACGACCGTGGACCCCGTCACCTTCGTAATCATTGGAGGTGTTGCCGGAGTTCAGCAGGCGCAAAATACTTTCAGCGGATACGGGCAAGGTGCTCAAGGTTACGGAAAACGCTACGGCGCCGCCGCCGCCGACTTGGTTGCCGGTACCTTCATCGGAAGCGCCATACTGCCGTCGCTCCTGAAACAAGATCCCCGTTATTTCTACAGAGGAACCGGCACTAAACAGTCACGGATTATGTATGCCATCGCCAACTCGGTGATCTGCAAAGGCGACAATGGACGCTGGCAGGCCAATTACTCGAATATCTTCGGGAACCTCGCCGCAGGCGGTATCTCAAATCTCTACTATCCCGCGCAAGATCGCGGAGCAGGATTAACCTTCGAAAACGCGGCCATCGGGATCGGAGCCACCGCTGCCGCCAATCTTGTGGAAGAATTTCTCATGCGCAAGTTGACCCCGCATGTTTCTGAACACGACTCCGCCAAGCCCTAGCAGCTTGCGGAAAAACCCGGGTTGCACTTGATTTTGGGTGGCGCAGCAGTTCACCGCTGTGATAAGCGTATAGGTCCCGAAAAGAATCATGACAGCTAGATCGTCCAAGCCCATGATGATACTGATTGCCGGCCCTTACCGCTCCGGCACGAATGATGATCCCGTCCTGATGAAGAGAAACGTTCAGGAGATGGAATCCTATGCGTTGTTCATCTTCCGCACCGGACACATCCCGCTCTTGGGCGAGTGGCTTGCGCTCCCGCTGCTCGAGTTAGCTGGATCGAGGCAAGTCGGCGACGAGGCTTTTAACGAGATCTTTCATCCCATCGCGGTACGGCTGCTCGAAAAGTGCGATGCCGTCCTTCGCGTCGGTGGCCCTTCGGCTGGAGCCGATGAAATGGTGCGGGTTGGCCGGAGCCTCGGGCTGCATATCTACAATGCCGTTGCCGAAATCCCTGAATTTCACCCCTGACCTCGACCTCCGCGAGTGACACCGCGGCACGATCACCTGTGACGCGCCTCACAGAGTTTGCCTTCTCACAAAGCATAGCCTTCTAAATTGGGGGAACCAGAGGTTCTCCCGACTCGAATCGACCGAAGGCCCGCACCAACATCCCGTTCGGGCCCACCGTTCGGCGCTTCGGGTGAACGATTCGCTCCTTAGACATCCTCAGATTTTCCAGGCCAAACCTCCGGGGAACGACCCGACCCTTCACGTTGCGCGGTTCACTCTGACGGCTTCTTGTTCTTTGATTCCGAAGGAGAGTGTCAGTCAGTTCTTACCTCATTCACTCCAGGAGAGATTCCATGTTGCATCTCGATACTGGCAATACAGGTTTCATGATTTTATGCACCAGCCTGGTCATGCTGATGACGCCCGGCCTTGCTTTCTTCTACGGCGGCCTGGTCGGACGCAAAAACGTCCTCGCCATCATGATTCAGAGTTTCGTTTCCATGGGCTGGACCACCGTAATCTGGTACCTCTACGGATATTCTCTGTGCTTCAGCGGCGACTGGCACGGGATCATCGGCAACTTCCACAACGTTTGTCTGCGAGGCATCGGCCTCAACACTCCTTCGCCGAATGACACCATTCCAGCCTTCGTGTTCATTTCTTATCAGATGATGTTTGCCATCATCACGCCGGCCCTCATCTCCGGCGCCTTCACCAACCGGGTCACCTTCAAGGCCTACATGCTGTTCCTCACCGGCTGGCTCACGTTTGTTTACTTCCCATTCGTCCACATGGTCTGGGGCGGAGGCTTTCTGCAAAAGTGGGGCGTGCTGGATTTCGCCGGCGGCATCGTCGTGCACAATATCGCAGGCATCGCCGCCCTGGCTTCCGTGCTGTACGTGGGCAAGCGCCACACCGTCGATCGCGGCCCTCACAGCATCCCGCTCGTTGCCCTCGGAACCGGCCTGCTGTGGTTCGGATGGTATGGCTTCAACGCTGGCAGCGAAATGCGCGTGGACTCCGTCACCGCCACCGCATTTCTCAACACCGACGTGGCCGCCTCTTTCGCGGCTGTCGCCTGGTTGCTGGTGGCATGGTTCAACGAAAAAAAGCCCAAGTTCCTCGGCCTGCTCACCGGAGCCGTTGCCGGTTTGGCCACGGTCACTCCCGCCGCCGGATACGTTTCCCCCACCACCGCGGTCATCATCGGCTTAACTGCCGGAGTCGTTTGCTACTACGCCGTCGAGATGAAGAACAGGCTGCACTGGGATGACGCACTCGATGTCTGGGGCGTCCACGGCGTCGGAGGCTTCCTCGGCATCGTCATGCTGGGAATCTTCGCCAACAAACAATTCAATCCCGCCGGGGCTAACGGCCTGCTCTATGGCGATCCGTTATTCCTGCTGAAACAAGTCGTTGCCGTCACTTTCTCTTCAGTCTGGGCATTCGTCTTCACCTACGCCATGCTCCGGATCATCGACGTGTTCACGACCGTGAAAGTCAGCGAAATGTCGGAAGAAATCGGCCTGGATGAATCCATTCACGGCGAGCACGCCTACGAAGACGTCTTCGCCAGCGATGACCTGGCCCACACCGTAAATCAGGCTCACGCGGAGGCTCAGCTCGCTGCCAAGAAATAAGTAGAAATAGAGGCTATCGCATGAATCGGCTTGGCAGGGCACGGCTTCAAGAGCCTGCCCTGTCTTGCCGAAGCCCCGAGCGGAGCCAAGGCGGAAGCCGAAGGGTGTCGGCCAGAGCCAATAAAAACGCCGGCTCCGGGAACCCGGGGGAACCCGGGGGGGGGAAAACCTGGGGACAGACGGGACGTTCCC
>PMXH01000228.1 GCA_003165855.1 Acidobacteriaceae bacterium
GAAAGCTGGTCACGGCAGGCCTACGCGTCGCTGTACTACTTCCATGAAGCCGCCAAGGGCGGTCACTTCGCGGCGTGGGAACAGCCGGAACTGTTTAGCGAGGAGATTCGAGCTGCGTTCAGATCGCTGCGCTAATTCAACGTCTTGCCGGGGCCGCCGCGCACAATGCGCGATGGGCCACCGGTGACCCCGACAGTAGTGCTCACCTGGTCTAAAGCCGGCCTGAGGACAGTAAGCAAGCGAGAGTAAATTCAATCCAATCGGAGGAAAATAAAATGTCTAAGAACACTAACAAAGTAATCAACAACGATCGTCGTTCCTTTTTGCGCAATTCCGCCATGGCCATCGCCATCACCATCATCGCTACTATTACACTGGTCGGGAGCGACCTTGCCCAGGCACAATCCAGCCAGCAGAACGTGTCCACGTCGCATACTTCGTTCGGCCCCATCAAGCAGATCGACGCCGGGCTCCTGAATGTCGGTTACTTTGAAGCTGGACCTGCCAATGGCACTGCCGTGATTCTTCTGCACGGCTGGCCTTACGACGTTTACAGCTATGTGGATGTTGCGCCGTTGTTAGCATCGGCGGGCTACCACGTCATTGTGCCGTACCTGCGTGGCTATGGCACGACGCGCTTTCTCTCCAGCGAAACGATGCGGAACGCCCAGCAGTCGGCCGTCGGCCTCGACATCATCGCTCTGATGGATGCACTCAAGATCGACAAGGCGATCATCGGCGGGTTTGATTGGGGAGCGCGCACGGCGGACGTCATGGCAACACTCTGGCCGGAACGCTGCAAGGCGATTGTTTCCGTCGGCGGCTATCTGATCAGCAGCCCGGCGGGCAACCAGACACCGTGGCCACCCGAGCCTGCGTTCCTGTTTTGGTACCAGTACTATTTCTCTACCCCAGTCGGCAAGGCCGGCTATGCGAAATACACCGACCAGTTCAATAAGTTCATCTGGCACCAGGCTTCGCCAAAGTGGAATTTCGACGATGCTACGTACGACCGCACGGCAGCGTCCTTCAACAACCCCGACCACGTTGACATCGTGATGCACGACTATCGCTGGCGGCTTGGCCTGGCCGACGGCGAGCGGAGATATGACGACCTGGAAAAGCGGCTGGCCGCACTTCCTCCCATCACCGTGCCCACGATCACCTTGGAAGGCGACGCCAACGGTGCAATCCACGCGCCGAGCACGGCGTATCGGAACAAGTTCTCGGGCAAATATGAGTACCGCCTCATCACCGGCGGCGTCGGTCACAATTTACCCCAGGAAGCTCCACAGGCCTTTGCACAAGCTGTCATCGACGTCGACCGTTTTTAACGAGATACCGGCTCTGCGGACTGACGCACTCAGTCCGCAGGGCAGGAACAAAGGGACGAGAACGTAACCTGCGCCTCAAGAATTTAGAAGAAGGAACAGTATGAAACGGATCGCTTTCTTGCTGATTGCAGTTGGAGCGGTGGTTGGCCTTGTCGCCTTCACTCCCCCCGCATCTGGACACGCCGATGGAGAGGCTGCCCCGATCTTCGGAGTCACAATTCCTCCCGGCTACCGCGACTGGAAGTTGATCTCAGTGGCCCACGAGGCAGGCAACAATAACGACATTCGCGCCATTCTGGGCAATGACACGGCGATCAAGGCGTATCGGGAAAAGAAGCTGCCGTTCCCGGACGGCACAATCATTGCCCGCCTGGCTTGGAGATACGTCCCGTCCGAGGAAAACAACAAAGTCTTTGGCCGTGCCCAGTCTTTCGTTGCCGGCCCTCCCATTAACATTCAGTTCATGGTCAAGGACTCAACAAAATGGGCCGCAACGGGTGGCTGGGGTTTCGCTCAATTCGATGAGGATGGCAAACCTAACCTGCCCGAGGCAACTCTCAAAACCTGCTTCCCCTGCCACGAGCCGGGCAAAGCTGGAGACTTTGTCTTCACCCATTACGCACCTTAAACGCTGAAGGTGTGTTAGCCAACATCGTCAATTTTTGAAGGTTTGTGAACACCGAGAAAAAGGAGTCCGCGCAAATGAAGCATTCTTTGTCGGTTCAGGTTTGGATTCGTTGCGTCCTGGGCGTGGCTGCGGTCCTGGGAGTCGCCGTCATCGCAACAGGATTGAAAACCAGCTTCCCTAGGTTTTCATTCATAGATACGGTCAGAGCACAAGAGCATCTGATCGGCGCTCTCCATCCAGAGAAGCTGGCTCTTCTTAGAGCGAGCGCCACCGAATCTCAGACTACCCTTGCTGACGAGGGCCCCCTGCCTGACTTTGGCGGCGCCGTAGGCTGGCTCAACTCCGCTCCCTTAAGCCGCGAATCTCTGCGCGGGAAGGTCGTGTTGGTAAATTTCTGGACATACTCTTGCATCAACAGCCTGCGAGAGTTGCCATACATGAAAGCCTGGGCGGCAAAATATAAGGACGCGGGTCTTGTCGTGATCGGTGTGCATGCGCCAGAGTTCGGATTCGAGAGAGAACGAGCAAACGTAGAGAATGCCGTTCGCGAATTGAGCGTTGCCTACCCGGTCGCCATCGACAGCAACCACAGAATTTGGGATGCGTTCAACAACGAATACTGGCCGGCAGACTACTTCATCGACGGGAAAGGACAAATTCGCTATCACCACTTTGGGGAGGGCGACTACGCCGAGTCCGAGCATGTCATTCAGGATCTTCTCAAGGCAAACGGAGCCACCGGCCTGGACGAGAGCACGGTTCGCATATCCGCTGGCGGAGTCGAGGCACCGCCGAGCGGTGATGTGCAATCTCCCGAAACCTATGTCGGCTATCGTCAAGCCCAGCGATTCGCGTCGCCCGAACGAGTGGCTCAAGACTCACAAAAGACCTACAGTCCGCCAGCGACACCCTCTTTGAATCAATGGGGATTGGGCGGATCGTGGAATGTCGGTGCCGAAAGTGGAGTGCTGCAGTCAGCCCCCGGCAAGGTTGCATTTCGCTTCCACAGCCGAGACCTTCACATGGTGTTAGGTCCGGCGAAAAACGGTAAGCCCGTTCGGTTCAAAGTGAAATTGGACGGCATGGCGCCCGGCGACAATTGTGGAGTCGATTCCGCCCCTGACGGCGCCGGCGAGATTCGAGAGCCCCGCCTCTATCAACTCATCCGGCAAAAGGGTCGAGTAGAAGACCGAACGTTTGAGATCGAATTCCTTGATCCCGGGGTTCAGACCTTTTCGTTCACATTTGGTTAGGAAGTTAGAAGGAAGAACTCGGGATCGAACGTCAAGAGCGCCAGGAGCGCCAGGGGCGAGAGCGGGAAGACCGAGGATTCTCTTACGGCCACCGGTGGTCAGCAAGGTATACCGGGCTGACTGGCAAAGACGCTAATTTCCTGGGCATTCGATTCATGCACTTGTGGCCGCTGCGCAGAAACCCTTTTGAACCACTGGGGCTAAGAGCTTATTTCCGCTCGGGTTCCTTGGGATAACTTCCCGTTTGCTCGTCATCCGCCAGGAAAAAAGCAAAGCAGGAGTCGCGTATTCCTTCGGACATAAGCTCTGGCTAGAGTAGCTTTGCGTATTCGGTTTTTGCCGCCTTGAAGATGGAAACGCCGGGGTCAGCATCTTTCCAGAGATCGAGGAACTGTTTGTATTGACTTAGAGCGCGTACACGGGCGGCGTCCCCGACTGCGCCCTTCGCCTTCTTTGATGCCAGCGTATTTGCGCGAGCCAGACCAAGATGAGCTAAGGCTCCCGTTGAACAATTCCAAACCATGCCGGCGTGATCAATAATCTTCTGAAATTCGGTGGCGGCGTCAGTGGCTTGTCCTGAAGCCAGATAAGCCTGAGCCTTAATGTAGGTCGGATATAGACACGAAGGGTTATTCGTGAACGAGATCATCCCGTACTCGATAGGTGACTCAACCGTCTGCAGAACGCGAAGGGCCTGGGCTGGATTCTTTCCATTCAGCTCCAGTTGTGCACGAATAGCAGGCAGCCAAAGTGACTGCATCTGGGTATCGAGCGGATACCGCTTGTCCAAGTCTTCGGCCAAAGATTGGGCTCGGCCATTCTCCGAAGCCATCGCGAACGCGAGCGCAGCTTCAACACCCACTCCCTGACTCTCGGGAGCCAATTTGAGTCCATCGGCGGCATCTTGCACGCCTTGCGCTTTATCCCCAGACGCGGCTTCGCGTAAGGCGGCATTCTCCCACCAGATCGCCGCATTTTCCTTGCTGTCAGCAGTGATGGCGGCTTCTGCCGAACGCTTCGTCAGCTCTCGCGCTGCCGTCAATTTGCCTCCATAAGCCTCAGTGTCGGACGCGATCGAAAGAGCATAGTGCTTCGAATCAGGGTGAGAGGCGAGCCATTGCTGTTGTTCTGCCATACCTGAGGAATCGCCGCTAAGAAATGCCATCGCATAAAGCGGAAGGCGAAACATGTAGCCATCCATGCCGTGCGCCTCCGCGCGGTCAATCGTTGCGCGGGCCTGGCTGAAGCGCCGGAGCGCCAATTGATAACCAGCCAGATTGGAGTAAGCAGGGACTTCGACGGGGCCAAGCTCCTGCGCCTTGGCAGTCATTTCAGCAGCGGTCTCATATTGTCCCAAGGCGGCATACTCTTCGCCAAGACTGAAGTACGCTGTCGCGCTTCGCGGGTATGTCTCAATCATCTCGTGGAAAGTTCGCGCCGCCTTGTCATGCTCGCCCGACACGGTGGAATAGTAGTTCCCGGTAATCATGAGCTTCGAACGATCGTTGGCGTGTTGCCTCAGTTCGAAGGCCTTGGTGTAGTACTGGCTGGCGCGCCCTAGTTGGTTGAGGCTGAAGTAATCGTCGCCCACGTCGTAATACGCCATTGCAAAACTGGGGTCAAGTTCAATGGCGTGTTGATCAAGCGCGAGAGCTGCCTGGACTCCTTGTTCGTTGTATGCCTTCAGGGCGCCCGCATATGTGCTCAGTGCTTCCAGAGAGGGAGTCGTTGCCTCAGACAAGGGCACGTCGAACTTCTGGACTGTTGAGGGCGGCTCTCCGAGTTCAGCGCGCAATTTCCTGGAAGCTCGCCCGATCGTATCGAGGACGTCTGTCTTGCCGGCTGCAGTCATTTCCTCACGGGCTACAGTCTTGCCACTTTGGCAGTTGACGGCGTTCAGGGCCACGACGTACTTGCTGTCCGCGCTGCCAATCGAACCTGCGACGTAAATCTTGCCTCCCGCTCGTTGGCAAAGCTCGCGGGCTTGACCGGCGGTGAGGTTCGCATTGGACGGCAGACCCATTTGCTTCGATATGGCACTGACCNNCTAACAGCGCTGCCAACCCGCCGATGGATAGCCACAACTTCGTGGCGGGCATCCGCATGGTCAGCTCTCGCGGTTTCGCAACTGCCACTTTCGCGGCGGATGGTGGCGTTGCCGGCGCAGACGCAGCAGGCTTTTGATAACCGCCGCTGTCGGTATCGCGCTTCAGCCTCTGCAGATCGGCCCGCA
>PMXH01000493.1 GCA_003165855.1 Acidobacteriaceae bacterium
CAAGTTATTGTTTAGCGTCGCCTTAGCTGTGCTTCCCGGCAAGGTTTCGAACTGGGTGAAATCGACCGGCTCGGCTCCTCTGGACACGAGATAGGCATTGAGGAAGGCGGCGTGGCTCACTTCATCCAGCGTGTTGCTGGCGATATATTGCGGGCCATCGGAATCGAGGTTTGACAGAGCTACCTGATAGGGATTCAGCGGCTGGTTCGGGTCTACTTCAATGGGCGGATTATTGCCGATACCGCCTAGTTCGGCATACTGAATCCAAAGGTCGGACTCGATGAGTTCGGCGGCCGCGAGGAAGCGAAGAATCGCGATATCTCCCTTATTAAGCTGTGAATCGCTGGTTTGCTGGGCAAACGCGGGCAGCCCTTTGCCCAGAATGCCAGCTCCTACGGTCGCCACTGCGCCTGCGACCATGCTGTTCTTGAGGAAGGTGCGCCGGTTCGCGGCACGTTCCAGAAACTCCGTAACTTGCTTCATAGTGTCCTCTCTTTCACCGTATTCCACTGCTTGCATCGGATCACGGTGTAAGGCAGAGTAGCGCGCAGCCACATGAGCCGATGTCATATGGCGGTCAAACATTTGTATCTTTTCGGTGTAGTTGTCTCGTGGAGATCTCGCGGAGTTAGATTGCTGCAGGCCTGGTTGAGCGGAGCTGGGCCATGGTTACGTTAGGCCCGCTAGTTCAATGTATATTTTGAGCGCCAGCCTACGGCAATCCGAACGCATAGACTGCACTGCCCGCCGCGATCGCTATGTATTCCCTGCCGTCCACGGCGAAGGCCACCGGTGCGGCATAGACTGCGCCGCCCATTTGGAAGTGCCAGAGTGCTTTGCCCGTCGCCGCATCCAGCGCGATGAAGTTTCCTTCCGCATCGCCGGTGAATACGAGTCCGCCCGCAGTCGACAACACTCCCGACCACGTGGGCGACGTGTGCTCAAACTTCCATTTGATCTCCCCGGTCGCGGGATCGATCGCTTTCAGAAAACCGCGATACGGCTCGGCTTCTTCCGAAGGAAAATACGCGCTGCCGTAATAGGCGTGACCTGCCTCATACGGCTGCGGAGCGGTGCTGAAGATGTCGCATTGATCGCGCGCTGTCACATAGAACAAGGCGGTTTGCGGATCGTAGGCCGGAGCCATGAAGTTTGTCGTCCCCAGCGCGCCGGGACACACCGTGTGTCCTTCGAGCGTGGGCGAAGCTTCCTTCTTCGCGATGGGGCGACCTTCGGCGTCTTTGCTATCGCTCCAGGTGGTCTGGCCGTATGCATTCGCCGAAATCAGTTTGCCGCTCGCGCGATCGATTACATAGAAGAAGCCGTTACGGTTGGCCTGCGCGATCAGATGCCTGCCGCCGGAATCGATCATGACCGGCACCTGCGTGGCATCCCAGTCATGTTCGTCGTGTTTGGTGAACTGGAAAAACCAGTTCATCTTTCCCGTACCGGCATTCAGCGCGAGCAGAGTGTTGCTGTAGAGATTGTCCCCGGCGCGGCCCTCGCCGCGATTCGAGGGCGCGGGATTCCCGGTCGGCCAGAAAATCTGGTTGGTGACGGCGTCGTAAGTTCCGGTGTTCCAAGCCGGTGCTCCGCCGGTCTTCCAGGAATCGCCTTCCCAGGTTTCATGACCGGGCTCGCCCGGCCCCGGCACGGTGTAGAAGCGCCACTTGCGGTCGCCGGTCGCAGCGTCGTAGGCGTCGATGAACCCACGCACTCCGTACTCACCTCCGGAAACGCCAATCACCACAAGGTTTTTCACCGCGAGCGGCGCGACGGTGAAGCTGTAGCCCTTTTGGTATTCGGCTGCTACGACATCCCAAATCACACTCCCGGTTTTCGTGTCCAGCGCGATCACGTGCGCGTCGAGTGTCCCCAGAAACACCTTGTCGCCCAAAATAGCGAGCCCGCGATTCACGCGCCCACAGCAGGGACGAATATCGCCCGGCAGTTGATGCTGAAACGTCCAGATCGGACGTCCGGTGCGCGCATCCAGAGCAAAGGCTCGATCGTCTTGCGCCGTGGCGTAGAGAATCCCGTCCACCACCAGGGGTGTAGTCTCAAGCTTGCCCGTCGCGCCGGTCTGGTAGACCCACTTCGCCACCACCGAACGCGCATTCGTGAGGTTGATCTGATCGAGAAAGCTGAAGCGCCGGCCAGAGTAATCGCCCGAATAGGTGAGCCAATTCTGCGGTTCCTTCCCGGAATTCAGCAGCCGTTCGAATGTAACCTGCGCGCGAGCAATCGGCGCGAAGAGGCCGCAGACAAGGCAAAGCGTTAACTGAGTAGCGAAGACACTCGGCTTCCTCATTTCGCCCCCACGCTAGTCAAGTAAGCCACAATATCTTCAAGATCTTTGTCGCTCAGAGTGTTTGGGCTGTATGTCGGCATCATCGACTCCCGGCTTTTTTGGAACGAACGCAGCTTGTCTTTTTCCAGCAAGTAAATCTGTTCGTCCCCATCCATCATCTGCACACTGAAGTTGTCCTCGTTCAGCGCGACGCCTTTGACTTGCTTTCCGTCGGCCATCACCACGGTGATGGTTTCATATTCTTGGGGAAACTCTTTCGTCGCCTCGGTCAACCCCCAAGCCAACCGACGGCTGGGATTGCGCACCGAGTCAATCATTGCTTTTTTCGTGCGTGACCCTCCCACCGCCGTCAGTTCCGGCCCCAATCGCCCGCCCTTGCCCTCGACCATGTGACAGAGCGAGCAGTTCGCGTCGCCATAGAAAAGTTCTTTGCCATGCGCGGCACTACCGGCGGCGTTGGCCGGCGCTTTCACTTCCACACTGCGGATGTAGGTGATGATCTGCCAGATTTCTTCGTCCGTCATGCCAACGCCTTGGCCGTTAGTTCCGTTCGCGGGCATGACGGTCCCGGGAATGCCATTGCTGATCACCTGGAACATCTCGGCGTCGGAATGAACATGCCTCTTCTGTGCCCGCGTCAAATCCGGCCCGCGGCCACCACCGTGCGCGCCCAAGCCATGGCAGAGCGCGCAGTTGATGCGGAATTCATACTCTCCCGCCTTCGCCGCGCTGGCATCGCCCGCATACGGATTATGATCGTCCGCCGCGTACGCCGGAGTTGAGGCCGCCAGCAGTATCGCCGCACAAACTAGCGTCAGAAGAGATTGCCGCCGCTGAATAATCAAGAACATGAATCACCCACCAGGGAATTTGCCGCATTCTACGCCAAGAAAACGAGATCGTCGCTCTGGAAATCTGGGGAAAACG
>PMXH01000034.1 GCA_003165855.1 Acidobacteriaceae bacterium
AGTGTGTATTATGTGATTATTCGAGACCGGAAATCACCACTCGCATCTCACCCGGTCCAAAACGAGGACAAAATGATTCGGAAGACCCGTTTGTTCACCCCCGGCCCCACCCCGCTGCTCCCAGCCGCCCAGTTCGCCATGGCCGCCGCCGACATGCATCACCGTACGCCCGAGTTCCGCGCCCTCTTCCAAAAGGTGCTCACCCAGCTCAAGGTTTTTGTCGGCACCAGGAACGACGTCCTCTTGCTCTCCTGTTCCGGAACCGGCGCCATGGAGGCCTCGGTCTCCAATCTCACCTCGCCCGGCGACCGCGTCCTCGTGCTCACCGCCGGTAAATTCGGCGAGCGCTGGACCGGACTCGCCAAGGCCTTCGGCTGCGAAGTCGACGTGCTCTCCGCCCCCTACGGTCAGACCTTCGATCTTGCCGAAGTGAAAAAGGCACTCAAGCCCGAGCACAAGGTCGTCTACACGCAGGCCACTGAAACCTCCACCGCTGTTCGCCACGACATCGAGGCGATCGCCAAAATCGTGGCCGCTACAGATTCGCTTCTCGTCGTTGACGGCATCACCGGCCTCGGCACCACCCACTTCGACGTCGACGGCTGGGGCATTGACGTGCTCATCGGCGGGTCGCAGAACGCTGTCATGATTCCTCCCGGCCTCGCCTATCTCAGCGTCAGTGAACGCGCCTGGGCCGCGATGGAGAAGACCAAGAATCCGCGCTACTACTTCGACCTCCGCAAGGAGCGCAAGAATGCGGTCAAGGGCGAAAGCGCCTACACGCCCGCCGTCGCGCTCATCGCCGGTCTCGGTGCGGCGCTCGACTACATCGCCGGACAAGGCGGCGGCGATCTCGAAAAAGGCCGTATCGCCCTGGTCGACAACGCGCAAGTGAACGCCGAAGCCACGCGCGCCGGACTTGTCGCGCTCGGCTTCACCCTCTTCGCGCCCACCGCTCCCGCCGCCGCGGCAACCGCCGTCGCCGTCCCTGAGGGCATGGACTCAGGCACCGTCGTCAAGGCGCTCAAGACGCGCTTTGCCGTCGTCACCGCCAACGGCCAGGGAGAGATGCAGGGCAAAATCTTCCGCGTCGCTCACCTCGGCTTTTTCGATTACCTCGATACCGTAGCCCTGCTCGGCGCCATGGAGCACATCGCCAAGGACACCCTCGGCCTGCCCGTCGTCTTCGGACAGGCAGTCGCCGCCGCGCAGGAAGTCTACGCGAAGGCAACGAAAAGCTAGTCAACAGTGGACAGTGATCAGTGAACAGGCGTTGGTTTTTGCCTTTCACTGATCACTATCCACTGCGCACTTTCGACTGACACTGCGGGTGCCCCAGGTCCCGTCCGCCGCGGCGGAGTACCGGGGACGCTAGAAGCTAGCGGCTAGAGGCTAGGAGCTGTTTTATGGAACTCACCTTCGGAGAAAAGCTGCTCATCGCCCGCAAGCAGCTCGACCTCTATCAATACCAGATGGCGGACAAGCTGGGCGTGCACGCCAACTCCATCACCAAGTATGAGCGCGGCGAAGGCAAGCCGCACGCCGCTGTGGTGCGCATGTTCGATCTGCTCTGTGAGCAGCAGGGCATCCGCTTTGACCAATACGAATCCACGCAGAAGGGCAACGGAGACCAGATGAAGATCGTGCTTGCTGAAAAGGTTTCTCCGGCAACACTGGCCGTGTTCGCGGCCGAGCCGGATTGGGAAGTGAAGACTCACGACCAGTTGCCCGACGGCCTCGCCGCCGCGCTTGCGGATGCCGACGCACTCGTCGTTCGCTCCGCCGTGCAGGTGGACGATGCCCTCATGGAAAAAGCGCCCAAATTGCGCGTCATTGGCCGCGCCGGCGTCGGCGTTGACAATATCGATGCTGAGGCAGCCACGCGCCGCGGCATCGTCGTCATGAACACGCCCGGCGCAAACGCTGTCGCCGTCGCCGAGCTCACCATCGGCCTCATGCTCGCCCTGGCCCGCAAGCTGCCCGCCGCCAACGCATCAATGCACGCCGGCAAGTGGGACAAGAAAAACCTGCAGGGCGCCGAGCTGCGCGGCAAGACTCTCGGTATTCTCGGCCTCGGCCGCATCGGACTTGAAGTGGCCCGACGCGCCCGCGGCTTCGGCCTTGAAATCATCGGCAGCGATCCATTTGTCTCTGCCGCCGTCGCCCGTGAAAACGGAATCCGTCTCGTCACTATCGATGAGCTCATCGCCGGCTCTGACTACCTCACGCTCCACGTCGGCCTCACGCCCCAAACTACCGGCATCATCAACGAGCGTACCCTCGCCAAGATGAAGAAAGGTGTGCGCATCATCAACTGCGCGCGCGGTGAACTAGTTGAAGACGCGGCCCTCGTTGCCGCGCTCGCAAGCGGCCATGTCGCCGGCGCGGCGCTCGACGTCTTCACCGTCGAGCCGCCCAAGGAGTCGCCCTACTTCGCCATGGACAACGTCATTCTCACTCCGCACGTCGCCGGTTCCACGGGCGAAGCGCAGGAGGCCGTCGGCATCCAGATCGCAGCACAGGTCCGCGACTATCTCAAGCTCGGCGTGGTGCAGAATGCGGTCAACCTGCCTTCGCTCACCCACGAGGAGTACAAGCAGCTCGCGCCGTTTATCGACATGGCTGGCCGTCTCGGCGCATTTCTCGCGCAGGCCGGCAAAGGCGGCATCGAGTCAGTCGATCTGGTCTACAGCGGCACGCTGGCTGAAGCAAAAACCGACCTGGTGCGCAACGCGGCCATCGCCGGCCTGCTGCAGGGCTCTGAAAATGTGAATCGCATCAACGCCAACGCAGTCGCCCAGGAGCGCGGCATCCGCATCAGCGAGCAGAAGGCTGAAACCCATCGCGGCGGAGCGGGCAGCGTCCTCACCGTCGAGCTGCACACCGCCAACGGCACCAGCCGCGCCAGCGCCACCGTCANNAACATCGCCAACTTCGCTCTCGGCCGCGAGCGCGCCGGAGCCAAGCCCGTCAAAGCTCTCGCCCTGGTCCAGGTGGACGCACCCGTCAGTGAAAAGGTGCTCGCTGCTCTCGCCACCATCGAGGCCCTGCTTGAAGCCCGCTCGGTGGTCCTTTAGCAGGTTACGAAAAAACTCGTAAGGCCGCGATGGGTGCCCCCGGTCTCGTTTTTGAGACCGGGGATCGTAAGAAGTCCGCTTTGAACTGTGCCCCATCCATTGCGCGCTTTTAGCGCAATGGATGGGCGTCAGCAATTCGATCGTCTACATGCAGCCCAGGCAACGCCGCACATACGCGACCTGTCCCAGGTGATACCACTCGTGGTGCGACAGGAAGATCACAACCCCGCTTATCTTTCCGTCAAAGCTCGGCGGTAATGTGTGGGGCGGCGGCGGCAGAGCCTCGGCAAGCTTCACCTCCGATGCATTCTCAAACGCAGCCGCGAGGCTCTTCTTCGAGTCCTGCCACGCGTCGATCATCTCGCTCACCGTGGG